>DIRE01000046.1 GCA_002426575.1 Clostridiaceae bacterium UBA5444
GGATTATTATTTACTAAACCTTTTGTATTTGTCAAGTGAATATTCCCCTCTATTTGAATCGAAAATTCCTCTAGTTTGGGTAAAAAAATTATTGCTTTTCTAACCAAAGCTGTGTCTCTTTTAATCTATAAGAATTACCATTCATATTTACAATATATGATTTATGAGTAAGCCTGTCTATCATTGCCGCTGTCATTACTGGATCCTTAAATATTTCATCCCACCTTTCAAAAGATAAATTTGTAGTTATTATTGTAGATTTTCTTCCTGCCCTTAAGGACAGGTAAGTAAATAAAAGTTCAGAGGCTTCTTTATCGAAAGAAATGTATCCTAATTCATCTGCTATAATAAGGTCATATTTTTCAAATTTCTTTTCAAAAGCCCTAAGTGTTTTTTCAGATCTAGATTCTTTTAGTTCATTTACAAGCAGCGGTATTGTGGTAAAAAGAACCTTATATCCTTTGTTACAGGCCTTAATTCCAAGTCCTATGGCTATATGTGTTTTTCCTGTACCAGGGTTTCCTGCAAGTATTATATTTTGTCCTGTTTCTATGTAAGCGTAAAACCCAGCCCACATTTTAATCAATCATATTCCATGAGATAATATCCTTAATATTAATTAAGGAGGTTATCTCAAATGAAAGAAGAAGATAGAAAGTTTTGGACTAATAGAATCAAAGACTATAGAGCCAGTGGGTTAACAGCTGTTAAATGGTCTGAAAAAAATGATGTATCTGTCCATAAACTTAGATACTATATAAACAAATTCAACAAAGAAAAGAAATTAGAATCCAAACAAGAATCTAAAGAACCCAAATGGGTATCTGTCGTTCCAGAAAAACCAATAGTAGAAAACAAGTCTGAAAGTCCATTAAAGATTACCATAGGTAAAGTTACAATTGAAGTAGTTCCTGGGTTTGATGAAGATACTTTTCAATCAGTAATAAGGATTCTTTCACAATGTTAAACAGTAATATTGATTGTGTTTACTTAGCAATAGGAGCAACAGATCTTAGAAAATCTATTGATGGATTAGCAATTCTTGTTACTGAAAGTTTTAAACTAGATCCCTTTTCAAGAAGTCTATTTGTTTTTTGTAATAGAAAACAAGATAAAATCAAGATTTTAGAATGGGATGTAAATGGATTTTGGCTACATTACAAAAGATTAGAAAAAGGTACTTTCAAATGGCCTAGTAATTTAAATTCCAAAACCCTCTCAGTTAGTGAAAGGGAATTTAGGTGGCTTTTAGATGGTTTATCTATTGAACAAAAAGACGCCCTTTCTCCGGTTCGGGAACGAATAATCATATAGTAATTTAACTAAAAACTGTAGCTGTTAGGGTCTTAACTAATATTGAAAAATAGATACTTTAAGGCCCTTTAATACTATCTTTATTACTATAAAAATGGTATAATAAAGGTATGAAAACTATAGAAAACAATCAAAAGAAAACACAATTTAATATAGAAGAATTTGAACAACTTCAAAACCAAAATAAAGTTTTAACTCATCAAGTTGAGGAGCTAATGATGAAACTAAATTGGTATGAAGAGCAGTTTCGTTTAAATCAAGAGAGACGATTTGGTGCATCCAGTGAAAAGACTAATCCAGATCAATTATCTATCTTCAATGAGGCGGAAAAAGAATCTCGTCCTGAAAAGGAAGAACCAACTATTGAAGAAATTACATACAAACGTAAAAAGAAAAAAGGTTTAAATAAGAAATCCTTTGAGGACCTTCCAGTTGAAAGAATAGAATACACTTTATCAGAAGAAGAAAGGATCTGTCCTATTTGCAATAATCATCTCCATCAAATGAGCAAAGAAATCCGTAAGGAATTGAAAGTTATTCCAGCTCAGGTTGTAGTAGTAGAGCATGTTAAAAACATCTATGCATGTAGGAACTGTGAAAAGGAAAATATAACTACACCAATAATTAAAGCTACAATGCCAAACCCCGTATTACCGGGTAGTTTTGTGTCCCCATCTTTAATGGCCTATACAATGGATCGTAAATATCGAGAAGCAGTACCACTATATAGGCAGGAGAAAGGATATCAAAACTTTGGAATAGATTTATCTAGGCAAAACTTAGCCAATTGGGTAATACATGGAGCCAATACTTGGCTTAAACATCTATATGATAGAATGCATTATCATCTTTTAGATGAAACAATACTTCATGCTGATGAGTCAGTATTTCAAGTATTAGATGAAGAAGGCAAAAAGCCAACAAGCAAATCCTATATGTGGCTCTATGCCACAGGAATGCATTCAATTCCAATCTTCTTGTATGAATATCAACCATCTAGGACAAAAAAACATCCAAAGGAATTCCTAAAAGGATTTAATGGTTTTTTGCAAACAGATGGATATCAGGGTTACAATGCAGTAGAAAATGTTACCCAAGTAGGTTGTTTTGCTCATGCAAAAAGAGGATTTACAGATACCTTAAAGGCATTACCAAAAGATGCAGAAACATCTAAAACAAATGCTGAAGAAGGACTTAAATTCTGCGATAAGTTATTTAAACTTGAAAAAGAATATAGAAAAGAAAAATTAACCCCTGAAGAAATCTATGAAAAAAGGTTAGAAAAGACTGAGCCAGTACTTCAGGACTTTTTGTTATGGCTAAAAACCAAAGAGAAACAAGTTCTACCAAAAACTAGTCTAGGTAAGGCCATTAACTACTGTTTAAATCAATGGGATAAGCTAACAGCATTTATGATTGATGGTAGACTAGAGATAAGTAATAATAGAGCAGAAAGATCCATAAAACCATTTGTAATTGGAAGAAAGAATTTTCTTTTTTCAAAGTCCCCAAAAGGTGCCACAGCATCTGCAATTGTCTATAGTGTAATAGAAACAGCCAAAGCCAATAATCTAAATTCATTTTATTATTTAACATATCTATTTGAAAAACTACCTAATATAGATCTAGAAAATATGGAGAAATTAGATAGGCTATTGCCCTGGTCAGATTCAATACCAAAAAACTGTAAAGTTCTTAACAAAGAAGATGATAACATTTAGGATACCTTATTTAAAGGTGTATCCTATTTGACGCTTACAATATCATGCAAGAGACATCCAATAACTAATGCTTCCTCATTTAGCCCCTCTTCCCTTGCAATTTCCTTTCCTATATTTGCAACACGCATAGTATGTTCAAGTCTATACTTTTTTGAATTGTGATTTTCGGACATGTATGTACTTATGTCGAATTGCTCCTCTAAAAAATCAATTGTTTTTCTAATATTTTGTTCCATTTCATATCTCCCCTTTGTTCTTTTTGTATATATTACTTCAATTTACAGTATATGTCATAATACTATATTTGCATACATAGTATTTCACGTAATAGAAAGAATGCGTCTTAATCAATACATAGACCCATTAGTAAGGAATCATAAAATTTATCGTTTATTACAAAGTCTCTTCTTAATAAGCCTTCTTCAAGAAACCCTAGTTTTTTATACAGATATATACCTCTTTCGTTATCAGTTCTCACTCTTAGATTAATCTTTCTTATTATTCCTGAATCCTTACTCCAATTAATTAAATATTTTATTAATTCTTCACCAATTCCATTTCCCCAATACTTTTTCAGGACACTCATTCCAAATTCTCCAACATGAGCAGTTCTTTCTCTTAAACCACCAGAGAAATTCAAACTTCCAATAATTTCACCATCTATTTCTGCTACAATAAATAAATCATTTTCCTTCTTCAGGACTTTTTCAATAAAACTTTCTTCCTCTTCAATACTTATTCCAAATTCACCCGCACCAAATGTTAAAAAATTCGATTCTCCCCCAATTATATTAAGATAATCTACTAATACCCTAGCATCATTTTTACTAGCTTGCCTAATTATAATTTTTTTGTTATTTCTTATCATTTCTTTCAATCAACCTAACCCCTTTCTGCGACACACTTATCTACAAGTATGAATCTAATATTCATTCAAACATAACTATCTTCCCTCATCTATTATCTTTGCTTTTTTATAACCTAGATAAAATATAGTCATCATTAAGATAAGTGATATAGTACTAATAAATATAGACCTAGATGTAAAGCTTATAAATAAATGAATTAGACTGTCTATCCACGAGCTTACCCTTATCATAGGTAAATAGAAAGTTTGAGGTGTTAAGCCTATAACGTTGAACATATACCTTCCCATGAATCCTTTTTGAATCACAATTAACAGGATGCAAATCATAGCAAAGCCATTTCCCAATAAAATCGATTCTTTTGCTGATTTTCCATAGTCATGAGACTTATATCCCATGTAAAACCAATAGACACAGAATAAAATACTTAAAATTGACAGCTCAACTCCAATAAACTCAAATTCTAATGTTAAATAGCTAAATAGCTTTCCTATTATAAATGGCGATATTGAGATAAGAAATAGTTTCAACTTATTCATTTAAAAGTCCCCCTCGTATAATATGTTTAGAAGTACTTTTTATTAAGTCTTCTAGACATATTATTATTTTTATATTAAATATTTCACTTGAAATATTTAATTACAATTTCTAATTGAGATATCCTAATGCTATAATTAACTTAAGAATAGTTAGCGAAGGATAATTCTATGTCCCCCTGCAAAACCTTTTGGTTATTGCCCAAAAAGCATGCTTCCTGACTTAGTTGTCATATTCTGCTTACTTCAGGTGCCGCATCTCTTTGATTAGACCAACAGCAAGGTAGTTTTCAAAGATGAATGCTGATAAGGCGAGGTTTCAGTAAGCAACTAAGATTGGGATATCTCTTTTACTAATTGTTCTCCATTTTCTTATGAAAGGTGGTGATCTTATGAAGAACAATATTCTTAAAACTTTATTTGTTGGTATTGATGTAAGTTCTAAGATTAATGTCTTATGTGCTCTTGATTTTCAAGGCAATAAACTTCTTAACCTTGAAGCTTTGAATAACCAACCTGGTGCTGAATCTATCTTAAATAGTATCATTAAGTGTTTGGATTCTAATAGCCTTAAATATGTTGTTATTGCCCTGGAATCAACTTCTTTTTACTCTACTCACATTGCCAATTTACTATCTTCCAATGAGTTATTATTAGCCTATCAACCTCTTGTGTATTGTCTTAATCCAAAGACCGTTGCTAATTACAGAAAGTCTTTCGTTGATATGGATAAGACTGACCCCCTTGATGCCTATATTATTGCGGATTTTGCTAGGTGTGGAAGAATCTCTTCTAAACCATGGCGTGGTGCTCAGTTCCTTGCTTTGCAAAGATTGACTAGGCATAGGCTTCATTTAATTGAGAACATTACTCGTGAGAAGGCCTACATGGTATCTAATATCTATCTAAAATTTAGTGAATTGGCTGTATTAGATAAGGAGGATCGTCCTTTTTCTAACACTTATGGTGTTACAGCTTCTGCTGTTTTAACTGAGTATTTATCCTTGGATGATATTACCTATTCTTCTGTTGAAGATTTAGTTGAATTTATTAGAAGAAAGGGTAAAAACCGTTTTTCCGATCCTGAAAATACTGCTAAGATTCTTAAAAAGGCTGCCAGGGATTCCTATCGTTTAGATAAAATCCTATATGAACCTTTAAATGTTGCTATTGCCTCTTCTTTTAATCTTGTTAAGGCATTAGAAAGTGAAATCAAGACTGTTGATAAGGCTATTGAAAAAACTATCAAGGGCATCAACCCTAATGAGTATCAGTCTTTAATTTCTATTCCTGGTATTGGACCAGTATTAGCTAGTGGCATTCTTTCAGAGATAGGAACCATCACTTCCTTTGACTCTAATGATGCATTGGCTAAATATGCAGGCTTAACCTGGAGGGTTACCCAGTCTGGTAATTATTCATCCGATACTACCAGAATGACCAAGACAGGTAACAAGTACCTCAGGTATTATTTAATTGAAGCTGCTAATAGTGTTAAAAATCATATTCCTGAATACAAGGAATACTATTACAAAAAGTATGGTGAGGTTACAACCCACCAACACAAAAGAGCCCTCGCACTTACATCTCGTAAATTCGTTCGCCTGGTTTTTGGATTGCTGACTAAAAACCAAATCTACTCCAGCTATAAAGTTGGAGAGATACATTAAAATATTTGTAACTTCTAGACCTATTTTTGTATGAAAATCATAGGTTCTATTAGAGTCGCTCTTTTTTAATTGTTTCTTTTGTTTTCTTTAAAATCTTTATCTTGACATATTACCAGGTTGCTTTATTATATATTCATATATATAATTCTCCAGAAGTTCTCTTTTTCCTTCAATAATTTTTATTTATGTGGGGTTTTGTATAGATATAATTTTTCTAATTCTTCATAGTTAATTGTATACCATAGGTTCCTATCCATTTGGTATATGATGAAGTTATTAGTTATAATCAGATTTGCATCTTTCAGCCTTTTAAAAGTTCTCTTTACAGTTTCAATGCTCCAGAAAGGAAATTCCTTCTGCCATTTTTTCATGGTATTATAGGTCCAATACCTTCCTTTATGATAATTCCTTTTTCTTTTTCTATTCATCTCCAGCCAATAGTGAACCTGCTGCAACACTATAGCCTCATTTAATCCTAAAACAGCTGCCAAATGTCTATCTATTACCACTGGATGATTGTTAAATAATTTGATCATAAAAAATCCCTCCATATTATCTTTTATTTATTAAATAGTAAATATGGAGGGATTTTACTATTTTTATAATATTAATCTATTAAACAAAAAGGATGATTTGCCTAAGCTCCTCATCCTCTACTGATATATAGATGCAACTTTGGATCTTTTCCTTTAATTTTTCCACTTCTTCTATTGCTAATAAGAAATTCCTTATAACTATTTCTAAATCTCAAATCTAACAAAAATCGATTATAACTCACTAAACTTACTCTGTTGGGAATTATAGCTCTTTTCTTGCCACTTAACTCCTCTATATCGATGAATGAAGAATCCAGCTCTTACATACCAGTCACAAATCATACCTATCCAAACTCCAAACATGCCAAAGCCTAAATATTTGGCAAATAATATACCAAGCCCAATCCTTGTAATCCACATGGAGCCAACACTTATTATCATTGCATATCGCACATCCTTTGCAGCTCTTAGTGTATTTGGAAGAGTAAATGACAATGGCCATGCTATACAAGCATTTATCCCATAGAATATGAGCACTTTTTTAGCTAGTGCTGCTGTTTCTGGTGATAGATTATACACCTTCAATATGAATGAGGATGCCAATATTACAATTCCATTAATTAAAGCCATGGCGATATAAGCATATTTTATAAGAAGTCTTGTATAATATCTGGCTTGATCATAATCTCCAGCCCCAACACATTGGCTGACTACAGTGACCAGTGCTAATCCTATGGCAGCACCAGGAAGAACTTGAAATGCTGTAACAGTATTTGCAACTGCATTTGCTGTAATAGATATTGTTCCAAAAGTTGATACAACGCTTAATAACAATATCTTACCTAGCTGAAACATGCTGTTTTCTATTCCATTTGGTATTCCTATTTGAAGTATATTTTTAACCATTTTACCGTCAAATTTATATTTGAATGGCTTACTTATATGAATAACAAGGCTTTCATCTCTAAGTAATAAAATTATAATTATAGCAGCTACTGCTCTAGATAAAAGAGTTGGAATAGCAACTCCTTCAACTCCCATACGAAATCCATATATCAGCACTGCATTTCCTACTACATTGATGGTATTCATAATCAACGAGGTTTTCATAGTAATTTGGGAGTTCCCCATAGCTCTAAATAGAGCTGCTCCACTGTTATACACTGCTATAAATGGGATGCTTGCAAATACAATCATCATATAGGTGTTAGCATATTCTGCAACAAGTGGCTCTATTGAGCCAAATACCACATTTAATATGAAGCTTCTACCAGCGTACAGCAATACTGTTATTACTAGCGAAATAAGCGTTACAAAGACTATGAGCTGTTCTCCTGCATTAGAGGCCTTTTCACCTTGATTTCTACCTATATACTGCCCTGCAACTACAGCTCCACCTGTAGCCAATGCTGCAAATACATTTATGAGTAAGATATTTATTGAATCTACTAAGGATACTGCTGACACTGCTCTTTCGCCGACACTTGCTACCATTATAGTATCTGCCATACCAACAGCTACTGCCAGTAATTGCTCAACTATGAGAGGAATAATTAGATAAATAAGATTTTTCCTAGAAAAGATATAACTTTCTTTTATGTCTTTTTTCAATGTTTCAAGTCCTTTCAATACTAAAAAATCCATCTAAATATAAAAGACAGATTTTATTAGTTTATAGATAATCTTATATATTATATTAGAAAACATTTTACAAGTCAAATATACAATCAAACAAATATCTCCGGTTCTCTTCTCTCTTCAAAATCTATTTCTAACTCTCTTTTATATCTTTTTATTTCTCATCACCAAAATTTATTCTACCTTCATTTATTATATTTTATTATGAAATTTATAAAGTCTTCTATGTTGAAATTGTGGATTATCTTCCTCTACTCATAATAAAGAATATACTTATTCTTGTACTTTATTATCTTCACATTGCCATATACAGTAGATAGCTTTTCCTCTACAGAGCCTATATCTTCATTTTTTAGGTCTATTTCTAAAATCCTGCCATTCTTCACAAGTATTATGTTATCGCAGTAGTTAAGAGCGTATTCTGGGTTGTGCATGGAAATTAAAGAACCCTTTTGAAACCTGTCCGTTATGTCCCTTAATTTTACCATGAGGTTTCTCTTGTTAACTAAATCCAAGCTACTGTCCGGCTCATCTAGTATCATATACTCTCCATCCTGTAGCATTGCACGAGCAATAATGACCATTTGCTTTAGTCCACCACTTAATATCTGATAATTAGTATGGGAAATAAGTTTCATGCCTAGTATATCTAGTATTTTATATGCCTTATCTATATGGCTTTTATCTGGGCTTTGAAAGGTCTTTAAATATGGAGATACTCCCATTAATACTACATCTATGACCTTTGTGTCATATACTATATTGCTATGCTGTGGTACATAGCTTATGATTTTTGCCCTTTCCCTTTCCTTTAAAGTTAGAATGTTTTTGTCTTTAACTAAAACACTTCCAGACCTTGCCTTTAATAATCCCGTTATTATCCTCATGATGGTGGTTTTACCAGAACCATTGAGACCTAATAAGGCATACATCTTCCCTTTATCTACATTAAAGCTTATGTTTTCTAGGGTAAATCCTCCTGTATATCCACCCGATATGTTATTTACTATCATATTAGCTCACCTTGCTCATATTTCTTCTATATATTAAAAAAGCTAAATATGGAGCACCAATAAATGAGGTAATGATGCTAATTGGAAGCTCTGAAGGAAGCAAAATCCTTGCCAATATGTCTGATATGGTCATTAAAACTGCTCCTAGTAATCCACTGAATACTGTGGTTTTAAAATCGTTTCTCCTTAGAATTGTCCTTGCTATATGGGGTGGAATTAAAGCAACAAAGCTTATGAGTCCAGTAATAGATACTATACTGGCAATAACTAATGTTGAGAAGAAAAGAACAAGTAGTCTGCTTTTCTCTACGGATATTCCTAGGGCTTTTCCCTCCTCATCACTTAAGGACAGTACATTTATAGTCCAACGCATTAATAGTAGACCTATTAATCCAATTAGAAATATTGGAAAAACCATCTTTAGCTTCTCACTTGTTACACTGCCAAAGCTACCCATTGTCCAAAATTCTATTGTGCCTAACTCATTTTCAGGGTCTGCAAAATATTTAAGGGTCATTATTATACCGTTACTTAAGGCATTGATTACTATTCCTGATAATACATAGGTCTGCACATCCCTTGTATTAGACAACTTAACAAGCCCTATTACAAATACTATTGCAACGATTCCACCTGAAAAGGCTCCTAAGGCTATTGTAAATACACTTCCTGACAAAAAAACGATGCTAATTGCTGCACCTACATTTGCTCCAGAGGTGACCCCTATTATATCGGGAGATGCTAGAGGGTTTTTGAATATGGTCTGAAATACACTTCCTGCCATACCCAATCCTATACCCCCTAGCATAATCATAATACTCCTTGGTAGCCTTAAATTATAAAATACATTTATTGCTATCTGGTTATCATGATTATCTGCTATGATATTAATTATGTCTTTACCTGATAAGGTGTATTTTCCTACTCCTATTGATAGTAAAAATAGTATAGCTACTATAATTGATGATAGTATAATAAATGCTTTTGCCCTACAAACACCTTCATTTCTGGCATTAATCATTAATGTTCAAAGCTCCTTTGTCTATTTCAAATCCATAGAATTCCTTGTAAAAGCCATATACTTCATCTACAAATCTATCATACGGATATTCATCTGGATGAAGGGTGCTGGCTAGCCACATTTTACCCAATACACTTGATGGCACTGGTGAATCCCAGGCTTCAAATTCACTTGGCATTGCAAATACATTGCCCTCTTCAATGGCTGCAATTCCCTTTATATTATTATCATTTAGTACATCTTCCTTAGTGTATTCTGCTTCAGGTGCTATAACAATATATTCAGGATTGTATTCTACTAACTGTTCATATGATATATTTACCCAGTAGCTATCCTCTATGTCGCCAGCTACATTTATTCCACCTGTAGATTCAATTAGGTCATTTTGATACATGTTCTTTGTTGCTGTTGATAAGAAGCTATTGTTTCCTCCTAGATAAATCGTTGGATTATATTCTACACTAGATGCTATAGCTGAAATGTCCTCTTCTTTTTCTTCATAGTAAGCTAAAAGTTCTTCATAGTTTTCTGCACCTGTAAGCCTACCAATCATTGTAATCATCTCTTCTAAAAGCTCCTGACTTTCCGGATTTACCCCAAGTACTGTAATTCCCATGTCTTCAAGAGTCTTTATCTGATCCTTTAATTTCACTGGTAGTATAACTAGGTCTGGTTCCAGTGCAATACATCCTTCAAGGTCAAATTCCTTTGCAGTTCCTACATTTGGTAGCTCCAACAATTCTGGTGCTGCTAGAGAATAAATGGGTCTACTATCAGCCTTTGCTTCTAGGCCTACTACTCTTTCCTCTAGTCCCAATGCAATTAAGGCTGATGTAGATATGTAGTATCCACTTACTATTCTTTCAGGCTCCTTATTCATTGTTATAGTCCTTCCTAGATGGTCGATAACTGTAATATCTTCCATTTTGCTTTCATCATTGGTTTCTCCTGGCAGGTTTTCTTCAATACTTGCTTCATTTACATCCTTTGATGTACAAGCTACTATTGAAAACACTAAGACAAATGCAAGTAGCAGTAAAAATGTTCTTTTCATTAAATTCGTCCCCCTTCATATTTCGTTGTGTTTTTAATAATATAACGCAATTAAAATTAATGCTATGCCTATATTGCCTCCACAAGATAAGTTTTTTCTCATTATTCTTTTATTCATATAACGCACTTTCAAAATATTCATTATAAAGCTCTTTTATACTTTTTTCTATGTTTTGACAAAAACCTTCATAGGCTTTAATCAAAGCCTTAGCCTTTGAAGTCAGATTAGACCCGCCTCCATTTTGTCCTCCAGTATTAGTCTCTAATAGCTTATGACCTAGTAGATTTTCTGCATTATGAATAATCGACCAAGCCTTGCTATAAGAAATATTTAGTTCACCTGCTGCCTTATTTAGACTTCCTAGCCTCTCAACTGTTTTTAGCAGTATACAAGGGCCCTTGCCAAATACTTTTTGCCCATCTTTTGTTATCCAAAATCTGCTTTCTATTTCCAATGCAGTCACCTCTTATAGCATATTTGCATTATGCAATAATTAAAAAAGTTTGTAATAAGCAATCATAATTATCTATTTTATAGCTGCATATATTAGTTCTAATATAGAATGTAAACTATGGGTACCTTTTCAGGCACCCAATATCATTATGGCTGTCTTCTTAATCTCAAAATTTCTCTTACATCATCTGGTGTTGCTACTTCTCTATTAAATTCTTTAACTAATCTAGCAGCCCTTTTAACTAGTTGTGCATTGGATTTTGCCAATACACCCTTGTCATAATAAATATTATCTTCAAATCCTACCCTTACATCTCCACCTAATAGCAATGATGCAGCCATTATTGGAATATGTGATTTGCCCACTCCAAACGCTGACCAAGTTGAATTTTGCGGAATTTGTCTTATTAGATAAATAAGATTTTCAATAGTAGCTGGCATACCTCCACCTACTCCTAATACAAATTGATAATGTACAGGTTCTTTTAGTACTCCAGTTTTTATATAATGAATAGAATTGTGTACCATACCTACATCAAATACTTCAACTTCAGGTTTTATATCGTGTTCTAACATCAACTTTCCTAATCTTTCTAGAAACTTAGGGTGATTAACAAATATATCTTCATTCATCCAATTCATAGTACCACAATCGAAGGATGCTATCTCAGGTTTTAACTCGATTAAATGGGCCATCCTTTCGTCATCTCCCGCCCTAATATCACCAGAAGTTGTTAGGTTAATTACAATATCGCATTTTTCACGAATTAAACCAACCGTTTCCCTAAATTTATCCAACGACATTGTTGGCTTTCCTTCATCATCACGCATATGAAGATGCGCAATTGCAGCACCTGCTTTATAACTTTCATATACTGATTCTGCTATTTCCTTTGGAGTAATTGGTAATGCCGGGTTATCCTTTTTAGTTGCACCTTCACCAGTAGGTGCTACAGTAATAATTGCCTTTCTCATAATCCGCCTCCTCTTTTTATTAAATTATAATTCTAGTGTCAATTACCATCAATCCTTCTTCATAAGCAAAGAATGGATTTATATCTATTTCATTAATTTCTTTGTTTTCCTCTACTAGTCTACCAACCTTTGTTATCAAGTTAATTATAGACTTTGTATCTTTTGGGCTTTCACCTCTATATCCTTCTATCAATTTATAGCCCTTTATAGATTTTATCATTTCCAAAGCTTCATCTTCACTAATTGGTAGCAATTCAAAAGAAACATCCTTTAACAACTCTACGAAAATTCCCCCTAGCCCAAACATCAATGCTGGTCCTAGTTGATTATCCTTTACCATACCTACTATGCATTCTAATCCCTTATCAGCATTTTTTACTACCAACATGCCTTCAACTTCCGCAGCATTTGCATTTGCGTTTACATTATCCATTATCTCTCCATAGGCTTTAATAAGATCCTCATCTGAATTTAATCCTACTTTAACTCCACCAATATCCGATTTGTGTAGAATATCCTTGGATACTATTTTTAAAACTACGGGATACCCAATTTCTCTTGCGGCTGCAAGGGCCTCTTCTACATCCTTTGCCAATGCATATTTAGGTACTGGAATATCGTACTCTTTTAATAATTGCAATGATTCATGTTCCAATAAATTTCTTTTTTCTTCTTTAGCCCTTTTTATAATTTCATGCATATAATCACCTCAATTCCTATTTAAAGTATTATTTATATTTTTAATTGTAACAATGCTTTTGCTGCCTTAACTGCCCTTTCAGGTGTTGGGAATGCCGGAATACTATTTTTATTCATTAGCTTAACCTCTTGTTCTTCCACATCTCCACCACCTAAATAGCTGACTATTATTTGTACATCACTCTCAGACTTAACTTTATTTATTACTTCAAATGCACCTGGTATTGGATCCCCAAATATAGTTAATATAAAGTCAAAACTTCCATCATCAATTACTGCCTTTAGTGCCTTTTCGTATCTTTCAGCTGTTGCATCTCCTGTCAAATCTAATGGATTAGATAGTACACATTGGTCAGGCAAAATATCTTCTAATGTTTTTTTAAGTTTATCATTTATTGGAGCTATCTCTATTCCTATTTCTTCTGCCGTGTCAGTAGCTATAATACCTGCCCCACCGCTACTAGTCATAATTAACATTTTATTATCCTTCAGTTTTTTTGACATTGCCGTTATCTTACAAAAATCATAAAGTTCTGTAATATCATTAGCTCTAATTACACCATGTTTTTTACAAAAAGCAGTAAATATTTTATCATTCCCAGCAATAGATTTGGTATGAGAGGCCACCGCTTTTATTCCCTTTTCCGTTCTACCAGGCTTCAATACCACAATTGGCTTTTTCTGGCTTGTCCTAGCAATTGTATCAATAAAAACTTCTCCTTCTTGTATACCTTCGATGTTTAATGCCACTACCTTTGTATTTGGATCCTCTGCAAAAAATTCAATAAAATCCGTTTCACTTATATCACTTTTGTTTCCTAAGGATGCAAAACAGGATACCCCCATTTCTTCTTTTTCAGCCCAAAGCTCTATTGTAGCCCCTATGGTACCACTTTGTGAAACTATCCCTATAGAACCCTGTGTCTTAACTAAAGGCCAAGTGGCGCACATTTTGTTGGCAGTATAATTAACTCCTTGACAATTAGGCCCTATTATCCTCATTCCAAATTCCTTTGCTGTTTCCAATACTTCCATTTCTAAATCGTAATTCCCTATCTCTTTAAATCCACCGCTAATAATTATTGCTCCTTTTGCACCTTTTTCTCCAGCTTGTTTTATTATATCTTTTACAATAACAGCCGGAACCGATATAACCACTAAATCTATATTTTCCGGGATGCTCAAAATATCTGGATAACATTTTATGCCCAGTATATTATCTTCCTTTAAGTTTACGGGATATATTGGGCCCTCAAATCCACCATCAGCAATATTTTTAAGTAGAGTATATCCCATTTTATCAGGGTTATTGGAAGCTCCAACTACTGCGATTGATTTTGCATATAATATATCTTTTAAAGTATACATATTTCCACCTCCATGGTTTATCTATTTTCTTCTTCTAATCCTAAAAGGATTTTTTCTGGTTTAATAGGAAGTTCCCCGACAAGAACACCAGTAGCATTATATACAGCATTTGTAATTGCCCCTGCGGTTGGTACAAGTCCACATTCTCCTATACCTTTAACCCCATAAGGGCCAAAAGGATCTCCCGATTCAACAAACTTTACTTCAATTTCGGGTAAATCTTCAGCATGCATTATTTTATAATCTGTGAAAGAATTATTGACAACACGTCCATTTTCTATTTTTAATTCTTCAGTTAATGCATACCCCATACCTTGAGCAATAGCTCCTTCCATTTGTCCTTCTGCTAAAATAGGATTCAATGTACGCCCATTATCTACAACCGCAGTTATCTTTTCAACCTTAACTTCACCCGTTAATGTATCAACCTCAACTTCAGCTATCTGACATCCAAAGGAATAAGTAGGTATATATATGGAATAACCTTCATCCACCAATCCTCTAGGTGCAAGCTCATCAACAAAACGGCCACGACCAGAAATGAGTCTTCCTAGTTTAAAAGCTGTGAACTCGGTTACCTCTCCTACAGTAGCCAAAGGCTTGTTTAGATCATTTTTAAAGAAAAGTTCTCCATTAATACAATCCAACTCTTCCGCATCACAATTGAACATTTCAGAAGCCGCTACAAGAAGTTCTTCCTTTGCCTTTAGAGCTGCATCCATAGCAGCATGACCACATACAACTGTATGTCTACTACCATAGGCACCTAAATCATATGGGGTTATATCTGTATCGGTATTAATAATGCGTATATCATCCATTTTTACTCCCAGGGCTTCCGCTACAATCTGGGCAACACCTGTAGAACTACCCTGCCCCATCTCAATTATAGGAGTGATTACAGATACAATTCCATCATCACTTAACTTTATAAATGTATCGGTAGCATTAAATCCAAAAAATCTGGTAGTAAATCCAGTATGAAGCATGGTTGCCATACCTATACCTTTTTTTACTTCCTTCCCTTTGTTTTCTTCTTTGAATTCTAAATACTTTTTATCCCATTGAGTAAGCTTCGTTGCTTCTTCAATACATTCATTGAATGTACATGTATTGATATTGGCTTTAGTGGCTTTAGCTGCCCCTTCTTTATTTGCATTCCTTAGACGCAACTCCTTGGGCTCAATTCCCAATTCTTTTGCTATCCTATCTAAATGTATTTCAAAGGCGTAGTGCATTTGGGGATTTCCAAATCCACGAAATGCAGTACATGGTTGATTGTTTGTATATATACAGTCTCCATGGAAACTTACATTTGGTGCATCATAAAGTACTGAATAAAATACCCCTGCAAAACCTAAAACTGCAGCACCTTCATCACAATATGCGCCATTATCAGCAATTACTCTAGCTTGCTTTGCTAAAATTTTACCATCCTTGGTTACTCCCGTCTTTAAATAAACAATAAAAGGATACCTAGTCCTAGAAACGTTGAATTCATCTTCCCTAGAATTCACCATTTTTACAGGTCTTTTTGTAAACTTAGATAAATAAACAGCTATAGGTATCTTCGTATCCATTACAACTCTACTACCAAAAGCTCCACCAGTAGGAGTATTAATAATATTAATTTTACCTCTATCTATACCAGTAGCATCTGCCACTTGTTTACGCCAACGATGTGGAATCTGTGTAGGACCCCAAATGGTTACTTTGCCGTCTGTATGATACTGGGCAATACAACCCCTTGTCTCTAGACAACAGTGAGCTTGTCTGGATGTTACAATCCTATCTTCAAAAATATAATCAGACTCTTCAAATCCTTTTTCTACATCGCCAAAATCCTTTACAACTTTGATAGCAACATTACTATTCTTTTCCTCATGGACAAGAACAGCATCATCTTGTAAGGCTTCTTCAGGATCAAATACTGTTAGTAAAGGTTCGTATTCCACTTCTATAAGCTTTAACGCCTTTTCAGCGATTTCTTCCGTATCAGCTGCTACTGCTGCTACTTCATCACCTAAAAATCTAACTTTATCTTTACATAAAATCTCTTTATCTGCTACCGTTTGGTCAAAACTATATAGTAATTCAGGTATATCCTTACCTGTAATAACCGCCCTAACCCCAGGTAATTCCCTAGCACGAGTCACATCAATTTTTCGTATAACAGCATGTTTTTCTGTGCTTCGTAGGATTTTACCATATAACATTCCGGGAAAATTCATATCTGGTAGATATTTAGTTTGACCAGTGGCTTTTTGAACTGCATCAATTCGGGGCATATTTTTCCCTATCATTGAAGTTCTGCTCATTTTTTATCATCCTTTCCCTAGAGAATTTAATCCAACTTCTTATCCTCATTTATCATTTCCGCTGCGTGTAAAATTGCTTTCTCAATTTTTTTATAACCAGTACATCTACACACATTCCCTCTTATAGCTTTACGAATATCTTTCGTATTAGGAGAAGGATTTTTGTCTAATAGACCCTTCGCAGACATTACCATACCAGGTGTACAGAAGCCACATTGAACAGCCCCCTCCTCTACAAAAGCCTTTTGAATAGGATGAAGCTCTTCTCCATTATTTAATCCTTCAATTGTAGTAATAACACTTCCTTCAGCTTCAACTGCTAAAACCATACATGAGTTAACTGGCTTGCCATCCATTATTACTGTACAGGCTCCACATTCTCCAGCCCTACAACCATCCTTTGTACCAGTTAGATTTAGATGATTTCTTATAGCATCAAGTAAAAGTGTATCGGATTCTACACTAATATTGTAAATTTCGCCATTAACATTTAAAGAGATATCGTGTTTCATATGGTTTGGCCTCCTTTTGTATTAGCATTTAATTGTTCTGCAGCTCTTCTATTAGCCAATTCCAAAGCTTTGATTGTTAAGTTTTTAACTGCTTTCTTCCTATACCAAGCATTTGTTCTAACATCATCAATAGGTTTAGATAAATCTTCTGCTATAGATGCCGCTTTTTCTATAGCAAGCTTGTCTAATTTAGTTTCAATTAAGGAATTTGCTGCTTCTTCAGCTATTATTGGAGTAGGTCCAACGGCGCCTAATACAATTTTGGCAGATATACATTTACCCTCTTCATCTATAGTTACTACCGTAGCTACACCTGCTAGAGCAAGGTCCATAGCATTCCTTTTTAATCTAATATATGCAGTACCACTATATTCAGGCAATTCATCAAGGATAATTTCAGTTAGAATTTCCTTTGATGACAAAGCAGTTTTCCCTGGTCCAATGAAAAAATCATCTAAATCCATCTCTCTACTGCCATTTTCCCCCACTACCTTGGCAATTCCACCAGTTGCCAATATAGGCTGAGCTAAATCAGCAGATGGAGCTGCATTACAGAGATTCCCACCAACTGTACCCCGATTACGAATTTGCACAGATGCCATCTCTTCTGCTGCCTCAATAATAAAAGGAAATTTTGATCTAATTAGTTCGGATTCTATAATTGAGTTTATAGTTGACAAAGCACCTATGCTAATTTTGTTCTCAGGTAGATATTGTATTTTATCCAACCTTAGTCCTTTAATATCCATCAATAATTCAGGTTTTATTTTTCCAGCTCTCATCTGAACCATTAAATCGGTACCACCAGCAAAGGGTTTTATTGATTTACCTTCCTGTGCCATTATCTTGCAGGCTTCTTCTATATCATTTGGTTTAATATAGTCAAAACCATCCAATTTTCCCATTACAACATCCCTCCTTATGTGCCAGTAATAGCTCGTTGCAAAATTCTACAA
>DIRE01000028.1:0-168 GCA_002426575.1 Clostridiaceae bacterium UBA5444
TGGTGTTGATTTTGTTAAAGGAAGAGTGGTGTTTAGGGATAGAGGATTTAAAACAGTTTTTTATAAAAATCTAGCAAGTGATTTGTCGGGCTTTGAGAATATAAACCCAAAAATAATATACACATCCCCTTCACATACAACTCCTTGGGGAGATGTTATGCCAATTAA
>DIRE01000028.1:409-12319 GCA_002426575.1 Clostridiaceae bacterium UBA5444
TTTGACAGTGAATTTAGATATTATGTAAGGCCTGTGCCATCCCTTCAAAGTTTAGATGGTGGACAAAATGTTATATATATGGGTACTTTTTCGAGGTTATTGCTTCCTTCAGTTAGGATCAGTTTTATGGTTTTACCCATAGGTTTAATTGATGAATATGAAAAAGTTGGAGAAGATTATAATCAAACAGCATCCATAACTGAACAAATAGCCTTATGCCAATTTATTCGTGATGGACATCTTAATAAGATAATTAAAAAAGCCAGAAAGCTTTATATAACTAAAAGCAACATGTTTTGTGCTTGTGTTAAAAATGTTTTTAAAGATAAGGCTGAGGCAATCCCAAGCTTGGGCGGGTTTTTAATTCAACTTGAGGTTAAAACGGACGAAACATCTGGTGAGCTTGTTAAAAAAGCTGCAAATGCGGGAGTTTTAGTAAAACCCTTAGACTTAAATGGCCAAGGTGATTACCCAAGAATTTTACTATGCCTATCAGGAGTACCTGAAGAAGACTTTGAGGAAGCCTTAAATCTACTTAAAAATGAGTTCTTAAAATAGTAAATATACATGCATTATCTTAGGCTATAGCTTGCACCATAAGAATATAAATTAATTGGTCTTATTTTTATAGGCGGTCATGATCTTTTTAATATCTGATGTCCAAACATCTACAAGACTAGTTGTACCCCTTTTTAGGCACCAATCAAATATATTTCCCCTAGCAGTTCTATTAATAAACTCGGATAATTCATAGATATCAGTATCAATAATTTCATGTTCAGAAAAAGCTAGTTTTAAAAGCTCCATTAATTTTAAGTGAACGAGCCTACTTGGAGAAACCGTATATTGACTTTCATCCATAAGAACTTGTATATAGCTGTTTGTAATAAAATTATGCCCTAAAGACTCTACTATTGATGCCTCAGAATTATTAAGCCCAATGATTGCATCTATATTAGAGGCAAACCTCTTTTTTTCATAATCTTCAACTATTAATAAATCAATACTGTTATAACAAGATTTAATCATCATGTCTTTTGATTCAAAATAGCGGTAAAATGTTCCTACAGACACATTGGCCGCCTTGCATATATCAGTTACTTTTACTAAATCATATGAAGTTGTTTTTAATGATTTCATGGCGGCTTCAGATATCCTCAATTTAGTTGCAATAGCCTGCTTTTGCCTAGATGTTAGCTCTTCCATGGTATACCTCCATCAATATATCATTGTCGAAAAATTTCATGTTTGGTGTTTGAATCTTACTAGTATAATATCATAGACAATATAAATTTCAAATTTATATTGTCTATAGCCTATAGGTTTATGTTATAAAATAAACAAGACCACAAAAATCATATTACTGCATAGACCTAAAGCATTGACTGTTTAAATATGTATGTTATAATTGAATTAATTTTACTGAATCATGTTCAGTGAAGTTAATTCAATTAAATATGGGAGGTAATTCATAATGGAACCAACAATTATTGCCCTGACGGGTAAAGGCGGTGTTGGTAAGACTAGTATTTCGGCCACAATTGTTAAAATATTAACGCAGAAATACCCAGATAAGAAGATTTTAGCAATTGATGCTGACCCTGCTATTGGACTAGCTACAGCACTAGGAGTAACACCTAAAATAACATTAGACGACATTAGAACTGAAATAATTGATTCTGTAGAAAACGGAGATACAAAAGATGCTATGGAATTAGTAAGTGAATCAAGGTATAAAATATTTGATGCAATAGTTCAAAGAGACGGGTTCGCATTTTTAGCTATTGGAAGGCCTGAAGCTGAAGGATGTTATTGCAGAATAAATTCTTATCTTAAGAATGTAATTGAAATGGTAAGCAGCCAGTTTGATTATGTTGTAATCGATGGAGAAGCAGGCATCGAGCAAATAAACAGAAGAGTAATGCAAAAGGTAACCCATTTACTTTTAGTATCAGATGCAAGCCGAAAAGGTATGGAAGTTGTAAAGACAATTCGTGATGTAGCTGAAGAAATGGTTGAATTTGATAAAGTCGGTATTTTGTTAAACAGGATTGAGGATTCAACTCTAGTAAAAGAACTAGACACGGGAGGAATTGAACTTTTAGGCATTGTTCCTAGTGATAAGAACATTCTCCAGTATGACATTGGTGGAAAGAACTTTATGGAGTTACCTGATAATACCGCTGTGGTTGTAGAGATTAGAAAGGCTCTAGAAAAGTTCAATGTTATTTAATAAAAAATAAAATGGAAGGGGGGATACCTCTGTGAAAGATTTAAAGCATATGATTTTCTTTGAGAGTTTACTAGAAGATGCTAATAATGATTTAGTAAGAAAGGCAAAAAGTGAAGGAAGACACCCACTAGGTTATACTTGTTATCACATTCCCGAGGTACTTATGAACCTTGGAAACTGCTTTTCCGTAAGATTAAGAGCGCCTAACACTGGGTCAACAGAGATTGCTACTTACTATATGGCAAATAGTTCTTGTGAATATTCTCGTGCACTTTTAGAAAGGTCTATTGAGGGTAATTATAAATTTTTAGATGCGTTACTAGGAATAGATGTGTGTGAATCCATGAATCGTTGTATGGAAAACATGGAGATACTCGGTACATGTGGCACGGATAATGATAAGTTTATAAGATGTTATCTTGATTTACCTTATTCAGATGATGAGGATTGTGTAATTCATTTGAGAGAACAAATTACAAGAAAGGTTCTAAAGCCTTTAAATAAAAATTATGGAGTAGATATTTCAGATGAAGCTATAAGACAAGCTGTAGTTGAGTTTAATGAGGTATGCAGGATAATTACCGAAATGGGTGAAATGAAAACCGCAAAAAACCCTGTAATCACTGGAAGTGAGTTCCACAAAATAGTTTTATGCACCTATGTATGCCCTAAAAAGGAAATCTTACCGTATTTGAGGGAAACACTAGAGGAGCTTAAAACTAGAAAGCCAGACTCTAAAAGCAAATATAAGGCTAGAGTAGTTGTTGTTGGATCTGAAATTGATGACCCAGATATGATTGAATTAATTGAAGAGTCGGGAGCTTTAGTTGTAGCAGATAGATTTTGTTATGGTGCCATACCTGGAAGATCAGAGATTAAACTGACAAAAGATGAAGATGCATTGACTCAAATTATCAGGAAAAACTTACTCGAAACGGAATGTCCAAGGCATTGCGCAGCACACAAGATGGAGTATAGAAAAGACCATGTAAAAGAACTTGTAGAGCATTTTAATGCAGATGGAGCAATTTATGAGCAAATGAAGTTTTGTACTTATTGGTCATACGAGAGAACACTTGCAAGCCATATCATGCCAGCAGAATATGGTGTTCCTGTTCTATCTATAGATAGGCCTTATAGAAGTATAGGAAGTGGACAATTAAGAACTAGGGTACAAGCCTTCGTAGAAAGTTTAGAGATTAAAAAGATTAAGGCTAAAAAGCTGCAAGAAAATGGGGAGGTGAAATAGATGGAGAGCGAAAATACAGCAAAGAAAGGTATAGGGGATCTTTATAGGGATGATCGCAGATCATTTACAAGACGTGAATGGAGAGGCTTTAGAGATACCATGTATGATTTTGGGCGCTGGCTTAAGTTATATTCATATATGGGAGTTAAACTAGGCATCCACCCAATACTAATGATAAGGGCACTTAAAAGATATAGATGGATGGCTTCCTTTTTAGCAGCTTCCAATATGATAGACAGACATACACTAGGCTTAAGAGGAAAGGAACTTAGGTATACACATGAACAGTTTTATTCTATAGTACATAACTCTGTTAATAGTGTTGCCGACATGATTGTACGAGATGAGCATCTTCGCCCTAACAGTAAAAAAGCTGCTAAGCTTAGAGAAAATACAATTATGTTTGATGAAATGACGCCTAAATTTATTATGGCTGGGTTTCCTACAGTAAAATGGCTTGATATTGCAATGCTTGCAGTAGGCGTACCTAGTGAAATTGATCAATTAGCTAATCCGTTTTATATTGATGTTATTGAGCATTTTGGTTTGGCTCCGGATGTATGTCCATTCCCTGCTTCAGAATCAGGTGTAGCCGTAGCTGGTGATTACCCTATTGTGGGTAAAACCTATATAACAAGTTCAATGCCATGTGATGGCTCCCTAGGGCAGACTGGATTTATGTCAAGATATTTTAAAGATATTCCAATCTTTCAAATTACTCCTCCTCAAAGGTTTAGAGAGGAAGAGGTTCAGGACTACGCAGTAAAAAATCTAAAAGAATGTATTAAGTTTATTGAAACAAATTACAATGTTAAGTGGGATTGGGATGCATTCTGGAAAGGATGCGAAATGTACAATGAGGAAGTTCAGTGTATGTTAAATAAGTGGGATGTTAACTGTACAGATTATCCTCAGGTTTGTAATGGAGCATTGGCACTTCAAAGGGAATATGAATTTATGGGTGCTGGCTGCCTAGATCCATATATGTTAAAGGCAGATCTTAAAGTTGATAAGATGATGAAAAAAGGCTATGAAATGGATAAAAGAAATGATGCAAATAAGCCAAAGTATCGTGCCATTGTATGGGCATGTCCTGCACACTACTATACTAATTTTACATACTGGGCGCAGCTATGCTGGGGAGTAAAAACAATGGTTGATATGGAGTGTATGCTATCCCATCACTTTATGCATATTGGTGATAAAGATCAGGCAATGATAGATTTAGCTAAAAGCTACGAAAGAATGATGATGCGTTCCCATACTAATGGTGGATATGAGAACTCTCTTGATGAGTGTTGGAAGATGTGTGAAAAGTTCAATGTAAATATTGTAATAATGTTTGACCATGTATCTTGTAAAAATATCGGTGGATTACATGGACTTTATGAAGATCAGGCACGTGAACGTGGTATTCATATGATATGGGTTCCTCATGATCTTATGGATGCGCGTACAGTATCTAGAAGAGAAATGAGAGAAGCTTTTAATAAATATATGGTTAACGTATTTAGAGAAAAGCCATTAGACCCAACCCTAGTGGACTATGAAGATACAGTAGCTTGGTAATAAATAAATTATATTGGAGGTTAACATGAGATATTTTGGCGGATGTGACGTAGGATCTACTTATACTAAGGCAGTAATACTAAATGAAGATGGAAAAATAGTATCAAGTACAACAATTAGAAGTAAAATTAATAGTGCTCAAAGTGCAGAGATAGCAATGAATAATGTTATTTCAGAAACAGATGGAATAGAAAAAATTGAGGATTTGGATTATATAATAGGAACAGGATATGGAAGAAATAAAGTCCCACAGGCACAAGAAAATATATCTGAAATTTCTTGTCATGCAATGGGTGTACATGTAACTGATCCTAATGTAAAAGCAATTATCGATATAGGTGGACAAGATGTTAAGGGAATTTCAATAGACGATGATGGAACAGTATTAACTTTTGCAATGAATGATAAATGTGCAGCAGGAACTGGCAGGTTTTTTGAGGCAATGGCAAGGGCTTTTGAATGCAGCCTTGATGAATTCTCAGAAATGTCATTATCAACACAAAATGTAATCCCAATAACTTCTCAATGTACGGTGTTTGCTGAATCAGAGGTTATTACACTTGTTGGAGAAGGAAAACCTAAAGAGGAAATTGCAGCTGGAATTCAACAATCAGTAGCTAAGAGATGTTTCATAATGGCTAAAAAGGCTGGAGCTAAAGATAATATCACTTTAACTGGCGGATGTGCTAAAAATAAAGGACTTAAAAAAGCCATTGAAAAGGTTTTAAGAATAAAAGTAATTGACCTTCCAGTTGATCCGCAGCTTATGGGAGCATTAGGAGCCGCAGAATATGCAAGGATAAAAGGTCTTAGCTTATAATAAATAATGGGGGAGCTGGAGATACGCAATGAAAGCATTAATTATTATTTTGATTGTTATTGCAGTCTTGTTTGTATTAGCATTTGTAACTTACATTACAAATGGTGATGGTAAGTTAATAGAAAAGATATATAAAAGTCTAATAGAAATGCATGATAAAAAAGAAGTTGAAGAAAAAATTTAAAGGTATGGATGGTTTATATGAAAGTATATGATAATGTTATTAAAGAAACATTAGATATTCTAAAGGATTATGAATATAGGGAACTTAGAATAAATAAAGATGTAGTATGGAACTGTCTTAAAAATAATGAGTTTCTAATGGAGAGAGAGATTGCTTTTGAGCTTGGACATAGGATTAACCCGTGTACAGTTTATAATTGCCCAACTAGCAATGATCAGCTAATAGACGAGGATCGAATATTACTATATGGTAAGGATTTAAATGAAATTAAAGGCAACACTAATTTTTCAAGGATTACATTTATGAACGTGGACAAGGTTGAAGATCCTAATAAAGCTTACATTGGAATAAAGCGATTAGAATATGAAAGATTTAAAGTGATTCCAGAAGGGTATATGATTCTATCATCTAGCATAGAGAATAAGGAAAACGTTCGTGTCAGCAAAAAGGCCGTTAAGAAAGGGATAAATTTTGAGATTATAGGAAATCTCTTTATTAACCATTATAAGAAAATAGAAGGCGTAAATAATGTGTGGATGATTTTTTTAGTTGGCGATTATCCCTTTACTGATGACCTTGTAAAAAAGAGCCTTGAAGTAGACACTATCACCAATGCATTTGATCATATATTGAAAAATGTTATTGTAGATTGTGCAGTATGTCCATTAGAGATAATATGTGATGATATTGAGGCTTTGAGAGAACTCCATTTTGATGTTAACAAAAAGGAAGGAAAATAAATGTAATTTTGGGGGTAAATATGGGTAATTTAAAAACAGATAGTCTTGTCCAAAAATTAGTTGATAGTTATGGTGATTGGTTTATTGATCATCCAGAAGATGCAAGTAAAATCACTGGGGAATTATATCCTTTTAACAACATCTTTTCCCCAATAACCATAAATGGTGTCAAGATTAAAAATAGATTGGTTATGGCACCAATGGGAAACTTACAGATGTGTGAAGAAAATGGACGTCCTAATGATAAGATGATTGAGTATTTTACTGAACGTGCAAAAGGTGGAACAGGACTTTTGACTACAGGACTAGTTCCAATTTCTCATGGAATAGATCCAACAGTTACTGAGCCTGGGAATCTATCTTATTTTCCAAGAATAGATAGGACAAGAACCAACCTTGTTGGATGGAGAGACTTAGCAACAAGTGTTCATGCGTATGACTCAAAGATATTTATACAATTGACACCAGGCCTTGGCAGAGTTGGCGCACCAATGTGTGTTGTAAACGAGAAAAAGCTGCCAGTTTCAGCATCTTGGAATAAAAACTTTTATATTCCAGCTATACCATGCGTACGTCTTTCCGATAGAAAATTGAATACCATTATTAAAAATGGGGCACAGGCTGCTTTAGATGCAAAATGTCAGGGAATCGATGGTGTATACTTACATGGACATGAAGGTTATTTGCTTGAGCAACTTACTAACCCAGCATTTAATCGCCGTAAAATGGGAAAGTACTCAGACCCTTATAGGTTTGGAGTGGATTTAGTTAAGGCAATCAGGGATAAGGTTGGCCCACATTATCCAATTATGTATAGAATAGATTTATCCCTTGCATTAAACGAAACCTACGAGGATATTGAAAATATGCCTTCAATACGCAAGTTTACAAACGGAAGAACAATTAATGATACATTGAAGTTTATGGAGGCACTAGTTAAGGCAGGGGTTGATTGCTTTGATGTGGATCTTGGCTGTTATGATAACTGGTGGTTACCACATCCACCTGCAGGAATGCCAGCAGGCTGCTTTAAATTAGTATCTAAGGCTGCAAAAGATTACTTTACCAAAGACAATATTAAAACCAATAAAGGTCAAGACGTGGTAATTGTTGCAGTAGGAAAGCTTGGATATCCAGATTTAGCTGAAAAGGTGATTAAGGATGGCATGGCTGATATGGTAATGTTAGGCCGCCCACTACTCGCTGATCCTTATTGGCCAAATAAATTATATAATAACAGAGTTGAAGATATTCGTCCTTGTATTGGTTGTCAAGAAGGCTGCGTAAATGAATTTGTAGAAGGCGGACACATTCAGTGTGCTGTAAATCCAAGATGTGGATTTGAGGATAAATACTCTGATAATTTAAAAACAGAAAGTCCTAAAAATATAGCTGTTATAGGTGCAGGCCCTGCAGGATGTGTCTTTGCTATTAATGCTGCTAAGAAAGGGCATAAAGTAACTTTATTTGAAGCATCCAATAAAGTTGGCGGTAAGCTTATATCTGGTGGAGCCCCAATGGTTAAATTTGATATTAATAATTATATCTCTTATCTTGATTGTCAGGTTAACAAAGCGGAAAAAGAATACGGCTTAATCAAGAAGTTTAATACAAGGGTAGATATAAAATTAATAAAAGGTAAATTTGATGCAGTGGTATTTGCTAATGGTACAAAAGATATTGTGCCACCATTTGAAGGCCTAAAAAATACTCCTCATGCAATGGCCACTGATGCCCTTTTAGATGCTTCTATTTTGGACGGAAAAGAGAAAATAGTACTTATAGGCGGTGGCGTTGTAGGGGTTGAAACTGCGTATAAATTAGCATTTGAACACAATAAAAAAGTAGATGTACTAGAGATGGCAGATAACTTTATGGAAGGTGTATGTACAGCTAATCGTGGACATTTATTAAATTATTTAAGATTAAATGATGACGTAAATTTATGTAATGGTTGTCGTGTTGAGAAATTTGAAGATGGTAAGGTTATTGCAGCACAAAAGATTAGCAAATACTTGCCAGACCCTTATATGAGCTGGACTCCACTACTTCCTAAAAACACAGAAAATCCACTTGCAAAGTCATCTGGAACAGAAACAAAAGAGGTTTCAATAGATGCTGACTTTGTATTACTTGCCCTAGGATATAGATCGGAAAATGAGTTATATTATAATGCCCTTAAAGATCATATTGCACAAGAAATCTACTGCATTGGAGATTCCTTTAAGCCAGCAAAAGTAATTGATGCCGTAAGAAGTGCCTATAAGTTGGCGGTAGAAATTTAATTTAGATATAAATGTAAAAGCCTCATTTTAACAGAAGTTGTTAAGATGAGGCTTTTTTAATATACTGTACCTTCTAAATTCACTCTCTATTTTAATAAACTTTAGATAATTCAATAAAAACCACACCATGGGGTTTTATACTAATGTCTGTATTTATGCTAGAACCTTGAATATAGCATATACTTCCTTTTGGTTTCATGTTTGACCTCAATATTTCTAATTCTTCCTTGTCAGGATTTTCGGGTGCTCCATTTGCTATCCAGCTGTCATAAACAGAACCATTTTGGCGATCAAAGACATATTTGATAATCCTATAATTGCCTTTTAAATTATCCACATTTATTCTGAAATCAATGTCCTTTTTATCTTCGAATATAGAATATCTGTCATATTTTTTTAGACCAGATGAGTCTCCCTTAGCGAACACTTCATTGTAATGACAGTAATTCCACATCAGCACTTGTATTCTATCATCCTTTCTTGTTACAATGTAGCTTTCACCCTTGTCCAATATTTCCCCTCCAAGCCTTGATAAAAACCAGTACCCATGGTAAGAGGGCTTTTCAAGTCCCTGTACATTTAAAAGTCCAAAACCTCCATGAAAAATTGATTGGTTTGCTCCGCTTTCTTCAAATATATCAGTAATATCCCAAAAGCCAATCGAATCTGCTAATCCTATGGAACGGATATTATTTTGTATTATAAACGGAGCCATAAAAGCTGTATCATGTACATAATCCCTGCAACTTGGAGATGAGTTCCATTCAGTTATATGTATTTCAGCTTCTTTGTAGGCAAATTTCTCAACCGTTTTCTTTAACCATACCATTGAATCATAAGTACCGTTTTCATCTTTATAAGAGGGATCTCCAAAACCCTTAATTGGAAAACTATTGGGATATGGATGAGTAGAAATAAAGTCTACAGGCAGTCCTCTACGCCCACAATATTCCAGGAATTCTTCAACCCAAGGTGCCTTTTCATTATTTGAGCTTGAAGTAGCAGGTCCTCCCACTTTAAAATCCTTACATATATTTTTTATTGCTTTAACCGTAACCTCATATAACTTAAAGTACTCTTCTTGAGTACCTGTCCAAAAACATTCAATGTTTGCTTCATTCCACACTTCAAAATACCATCTGGAAATTTCGCCTTTTCCATATCTATTAATGCAGTGTATTATAAACTTCTTCACAAGCTGAGCCCATTTTCCATAATCTTTAGGAGGTGTTATATTTCCCTTCCACCAAAAAATTGTCTTGTCTCCGGTTCGCATATCATAAGGTGTAAAGCTCAGTTCTATAATAGGCCGAATATTAATACTGAGCAAGAAATCCAAAAGTGAGTCAACATATTGCCAGTTATACCATGGCTCCCCGTTTTCATTTTCATGATACACCATCATATCGTCATGAAAGATCCCATGAAAACGTATATACTCAAACTCAATTTCCCTTTGAACTTTTGATAATTGTTCGCGCCAATCCGCTCTCAATCCTTCATGTGCCCTTCCAGCAGTTATAAGTTTTTTCCATAAAGGCTTATAATATTGTCCTCTTTTTTCAACATCTATATTTATTTGCTCCATAATTTATATTTATACCCCCATTGATTTTTTATATTAAAATTTACTTTATTATAAACCAATCAGTACTTCTTGGATTAACTTTTACAGGCAGATATATATTAAACATTCTGTCAAGCTCATATTCTTTAGCTACATCATCTTTATCCACAACTAATGCTTTATCAGTAAGTCCCGTATAATATAAAGGGAGCTTTATGGTCTTTTCAACCACAGTATCAAGAGGATTATGAACAATTGCCATACCTTTTATATTAAGATTTGGGTTTACGTGCAAAATACAGTCAATATCACGTCCATCTGGTCTTCTAACGTGTATTATATCAGAATCTAGAATATCATGGTATTTTTTGTAAAAGTCTATCGTTGATTTTACAACTGCTTTTGTCTCCTTCGTATCATAAAGCCTGGTTCCTCTATAGCATGCCTGAACACCTGCTCCAAAGTTATTAATCATGTGTGCTTCATAGGTATCAAGATGCTCACATAAAGGTTCAATTGTAGCTGCTGCACCTCCACCATGATACTCTGTTAGAGGGACAAACATCCATCCCATGCTTGGGGTTTTATCCCAAGTACCATCATAAATATTCTGTCTTCCAATTAGTATCTGTCTTTCCCTTGGAAGTGACCAGTCTACCTCCTTATACCCCATTCCATTCTTATTGGAGCCAGTAAGATAATACCAATCCGGAACATTTAAATAGATACCGTTGCTTCTGCACCATTTGTAAAAATCAGTGATTTTCTTCCACTGCCTCCATTGAGAGTCTTCAGTCCCCTTATGTCCTGGGTGCTTTGTGGACTCACATATATCACCAGGATATGAACCATCATTCTCTAAAAGATCCATACCTGTTTTTTCAATAAAATTAGTAATCTTCCTAAAATAATCTTCCCCCCATTTACTGCACAAACATGGAGAAGCCCCAAACATTGCTCCTTTAGTACTAATAACATCATCCTCTGGACTTATACTCCGGCTTGCAAGAAGTGAATATCCTCCCATTTCAATTCCTTTACTGTGTGCATAATCCACAAGCTCTTTGACCCTTTCAATATACTTAACATCTTCACTTTCCATGTCAAGCCCACTTCCAAAGGATAAAATAATCATTTCAAAGCCTACTTCAGCACATTGGTCTATAGCCTTTTTCACAACCTCAGCATCTATACTTGTCACATGCATCATAATTGGATTTTCCGTCACCCAGGGAGCAATTATTCTATACATCCTGCGCTGAG
>DIRE01000014.1:0-731 GCA_002426575.1 Clostridiaceae bacterium UBA5444
TCATTGATGGTAAAAAGAAGTTTTTTATCTAATACATCTGAATAAGTGCTGCCGTAATAGTCGACTATATCTGAAAAATATTTGTTAAACTCATCAGGTGTATTTAACAGCTCCTTCATGAAACATTCAAACTCGTATTTATTTTTTTTATTTTCATCTAATTCTTCATTCAGCCTGACGCTAAGCATTTTAATTTCATCATTTTTATATCCGTATTTTAAATATATTTCTTCAAAGGACATTTTCATGGAGCAGGAATATATTCTTAAATAATCGGTAAAATCTATCAGTTCTTTCATATTGCTCACACACTTGTCTCCCCAGTCATTTATAAATTTAAAAATAAACTTAACTGTGACAATAGTAAGAACAAATAACGATGACTTAAACCAAATCATTAAATATCACCTTATTTCTTTCAAAATCATAAACCTCTTTTACAATGCCGGGATTTTTACTGCTTTTTAAAATTATTGCTCTGTCAAAAAAATTGTTTTCTATAATTGTTTTCATATATATATTTTTTTTAACATCTTCCAGGCCAAATCCATGAGCCGTGGCAATTATTTTGACTCCGCTTTTCAGAGCATACTGCACTATTTCAAAATCATCCTTGGAACCAAGCTCGTCAGAAATGATTACCTTCGGTGAAAGAGCTCTTATACTCATATAAAATCCTTCTTTTTTCATGCAGTATGACAGCACATCCGTACGCCGCCCAACGTACATTT
>DIRE01000014.1:914-1723 GCA_002426575.1 Clostridiaceae bacterium UBA5444
CAACGTACATTTGAGGTATACCATTGTATACAGCGGAAATTTCTCCCCTTTCATCTATAAGAGTGATATCACATCCCTCAAAATAAGGATCCGATAGGCCATCACTTAATTTTGCACACAAATCTCTGATAAATGTTGTTTTACCGGAAAGCGGAGGACCGATTAACAACGTACTGTAAATGTTCTTGCCAGGACTTATAAAATATTTAACATAATTTTCTGAACACTCGGGATATTCCCTGGCAATTCTAATATTTAAGGAAGTAATGTTTTTAAAGCCTTTAAGATTTTCTCCTTCATATATACAGTCCCCTCCTAGGCCAACTCTGTGCCCACCTTCTATCGTTATATATCCGCTTCTGATTTCTTTTTCAAAAGCATGAATTGAATTTTTAGTCAAGTTTGCGACTGTGTCGTCAATATCCTTTTTGCTGATTTTATAATCTCCAAGAAAAAAATCAAATTTTAATTTTTTAATCAATATAGGGCTGTTAATCCTAAGCCTTATTTCTGTTGTATCATTTCCCAATAAAAAGGACTGCTTGGACACAATCTCCCTCAAATTGCTGCTTAAAAGCATTATAATATTGTTCATTGATTCCTCCGCCAAATAAATCACTACCTTGTCCCCTTAATCTATAATATTATGTATATATAAAAATATGATTATTTTTTCCAAGCGTTTATTCATTATAAATAATCAGACTGAAAATTTATTCTCGTTAAAAACCAGCTTTCAAAAAAGTATTTACAAATACAGAATTCATGGTATAATGATATTGTATATATCTTCAGGGCAGGGTGAAATT
>DIRE01000014.1:1932-38578 GCA_002426575.1 Clostridiaceae bacterium UBA5444
CCGAAAGGTTGAATTGGTGAAATTCCAATACCGACAGTAAAGTCTGGATGGTAGAAGAGATACTTGCAAATGTGAGCAAAAATTTTTCTACGATTATTAGGCCTCTGAAGATTCCGGAGGTTTTTTTATTTTGCTTACAGCCTCTGAATCTTTATTTAGTGCATGGCACATGGAGGAAAGAAAATATGAAAAGTGAATTATCAGTAAAACAAAGAAATAACACAAAAATAATAGCAAAGGTTGGAGTCTTATCTGCAGTGGCGGCTGTATTAATGCTGCTTGAATTTCCCTTGTGGTTCGCTCCGGGTTTTTATGAACTGGACTTCAGTGAGGTACCGGTTCTTCTCGGAACATTTGCTTTGGGTCCTGCTGCGGGAGTTTCAATTGAATTTGTAAAAATATTGATTAATTTCGTAATAAACGGCACAGACACAGGTGGAATAGGTGAATTAGCAAATTTCATTGTAGGATGCTCTTTTGTAATTCCTGCAGGATTTATCTACAAACATAAAAAGACCTTTTTTACGGCAATAATGGGCTTAGTAGCCGGAACGCTTGGTTTAACTATAGTGGGTTCCATTATAAACTACTATTTATTGCTTCCGGTATATTCAAAAATATACGGATGGCCTATTCAGGCATTCATAGATATGGGGAATGCCATAAACCCTTCCATTATAAACTTAAAAACTTTTGTAATGTATGCGGTGGTTCCGTTTAACCTGCTAAAAGGATTAGCAGTTTCATCGATTACATTACTCATATACAAAAAAATATCACCTGTACTGCACAGGTGAAAATTAAAATTATAAGTTTCATACCTTATAGTACTTATTTATCAACGAAAAATAAATATTTAATAAAAAAATTACCATTAAAAACTAAAAACGGTAATTTTTTTATTATGTATGCAAAGTGTTGGCAAGCAAACTTAATATATTAATTTTTCATTTCAATTTCAATAGAAGAGTAAATACATAAGCCGAGTTTTGTATTAAACAGTCATCTGTCTACGCCTGTCGTTGCCGACAGACTCAGGCGGCCTACCATTTGGACTGTGACGAGCAGCCACTCTACGGTCCGTTTTTGGCCTTGCTCCAGGTGGGGTTTACATAGCCGGCTAGTCGCCTAACCGCTGGTGAGCTCTTACCTCGCCTTTCCATCCTTACCACGTAATCCAATCATTACTTTCACCAATAAATCCAGTATAAGGTCTATGCCATGTACCGAATAGAAGGTTTGGCGGTATATTTCTGTTGCACTATCCTTGAAGTCACCTTCACCGGGGGTTACCCGGCACCCTGCCCTACGGAGCTCGGACTTTCCTCTCCTGCAACTTTTCAGTATTGCAGCAGCGATCACCTAATTTACTTACATACTTCAACTTCAATTAGTATAATACCACAGATATAATATTAATTCAAATGTATATTACTACGTTTTTATCCCTTTATTTGTAATGTTTGTATTTATTCTCCCTTATAGAGTATTCTACCACAATAATCACAATAGCATAGGCAATTATCTCTTTTAAATACGTCTAAAAGGCTGGCACTAATCTTTACGCTGCACCCTGTGCATATGCCATTATCAACCTTAGAGACTGGATCTGAATACCTTTGATATAAAGCATTGTATTTATCTAGTAAGGGTTTATCAATATGCTTTATAACCTCTTCTCTTTTTTTATTTAGATCCTTCAAAGCCATTGTATTTTTTTCCTTCTCCTCTATATATTCTGCTTTAAGCTTGTCATATTCGTTTTTAATATTGATTAATTCTGATCTTTTACATCTTATAGATTTTTTTAGGCTTTCACTTTCATCCATTATGCCTAGAGTCTCATCTTCAATTATGCTGATCTTATCTTTATAATTTTCTATCTCTTTTTGCATTTTATCAACTGATTTTAAATCATAACCTTCATTATATAGCCTCTCATTGCTATTTTTAAGTTTATCATCTAAATGTTTAAGTTCCATATTAAGTTTTAATATTCTTTTGTCTATATCATCTAATCTTTCAGCCTCTTTAGTAAGCTCTTCCTTTATTGCCTCAAACCTCTTTTTAATATCAGAAAGTTTTTTGTAGCAGGTTTTATCCTCTATACTTCTTTCTACTTTTCTTTTCTCCAAATCATTACACTGCAAATACCATATAAGTTCCGTCTGAATCATTAAATATCCCTCCATACAAAAAAATAAAGTATAGAAAAGCTCTATACTTTTAACCATGGGCTAGTATTACTTTTTGACAGTTCTATTTTTATATTGATTCCTTTCATAAAAAGCTGATTTTCTAAAGAGAATAAAAGATTCTCCATATAAATATCCTCTGATGCAAAATGCCCTGGGTCTATAATCTTAAGTCCCATGGATCTAGCATCACAGGCATCATGATACTTTATATCACCAGTTATGTATACATCACACCCTAGACCATATACCTTCTCAATAAAGTCTGCTCCACTGCCGCTTAAAACCCCTACTTTCGAAACCATATCATCTAGATTCCCTTCCACGTTTAGATAATCTATTTTAAGTATATCCTTAACAATTAGTGCTAAATTTTTTAAAGAAATTGGCTTTTCAAGGTTTCCAATCCTGCCAAGGCCGTATGATTTATCATCTTCATATACCTTTTCTATAAAAGAAGTATCTTTAAGATTTAACTTTTGCGCAAGAAAATAATTTATTCCTCTTTCTGCACAATCTAAATTTGTGTGAGCCGAATAAACATTAATCCCATTTAATATTAGATCATATACAAGCTTCTCTTTAGGATTGTTCCTGTTAATTGATTTTAGCGGGGAAAATATAACGGGATGGTGGGATATTATGAGATTTGCACCCTTATTTATAGCTTCTTTAAGCACCTCTTCATTTACATCAAGGGATACTAATATAGAATTTATATTGAAGTTTTCGTCCCCTATTAAAAGTCCATAGTTATCCCACTCATACCCAAGGTATAAAGGCGCTATATCTTCCATAATACTTATAATTTCGCTGCATTTTATAGACACTTTAGCACCCCCTCATATTTTTTAAGCTTATATCTGCATTCCTTAAGCCTCTCTTGTGCTGATATAGAATCTATATTTTGGACTTTACTAATAACCTTTATTATTTCCCGCCTTTTTAATTCTACATATTCCTCAAGAAGAGGATCTTTATTTTCTATTAATTTTTTACCTATTTCAAAGTATATTTCATCATCTATATAATCTTGTCCATGGCATACTGACATTACCTGATATATTTTGTTATTTTCTTTCACCAATGAGTTATCGTAAATTTTAAATTCATTATTATATAAATACTCTGCTACAGATTCTATAGCTTGCATTGGCTGTATAATAAAATTTTCTATGGTATCTGCTATATGCTTTCCATCTTCTAGTATATCACATATAAGGCAGCCTCCCATACCTGCTATGATAGCACAGTCTACCTCACCTTTTTTTATAGGTCTAAGGCCTGACCCATTCCTAAGATAGATTTTGTCCTCTAGATTATATATGGAAATGTTCTTCCTTGCCTTTTCAATAGGACCTTTTCTTACATCTGTAGCAATTGAAAATTTACATATTTCATTTTTTGTAAGATATATTGGAATGTACCCATGATCCGTACCAATATCTGCAACCCTAGAGCCTATTGATACTTTATCTGCAACGGTTTTTAGCCTTCCTGTTAATTTCATCATAAACCTCTATCTATTATTATTTATATTATATCATACCATAAAAACATAAAAAGCAATGATTTGCTCATTGCTTTTTATAAAACTTTTAAAGTCTCTAAAATACTGAAATAAAATAATATTAGCGATAATTAATCAAGATAATCTTTAAGCTTCTTACTTCTGCTTGGATGTCTTAACTTCCTTAATGCTTTTGCTTCTATCTGCCTTATTCTCTCTCTAGTTACATTAAATTCTTTTCCAACTTCCTCTAGAGTTCTTGCCCTTCCATCATCTAGTCCAAACCTTAGCCTTAATACCTTCTCTTCTCTTGGGGTTAATGTATCTAAAACATCAATTAGCTGCTCTTTAAGAAGTGTAAAGGCTGCAGCTTCTGCTGGTGCTGGCGCATCTTCATCAGGTATAAAATCGCCAAGATGGCTATCCTCTTCTTCTCCAATAGGAGTTTCAAGAGATACAGGCTCTTGTGCTATCTTCATTATCTCTCTTACTTTATCAGGAGGCATTTCGAGTTCCTCAGCTATTTCTTCAGGGGTAGGTTCCCTTCCAAGTTCCTGAAGAAGCTGCCTTGATACTCTAATAAGTTTATTTATAGTCTCTACCATATGAACCGGAATTCTAATTGTTCTAGCCTGGTCTGCTATAGCTCTTGTAATTGCCTGCCTTATCCACCATGTAGCATAGGTACTAAACTTATAACCCTTAGTATAATCAAACTTTTCAACCGCTTTTAAAAGTCCTAGGTTACCTTCCTGTATTAAATCTAGAAATTGCATGCCCCTTCCCACATACCTTTTTGCGATACTTACAACGAGTCTTAAGTTTGCTTCTGCAAGCCTCTTTTTAGCTTCCTCGTCTCCTTGTTCCATCCTCTTTGCAAGTGCAACTTCCTCTTCAGCTGTAAGCAGTGGTACTTTGCCTATCTCTTTTAAATACATCCTTACAGGGTCATCTATTGCTATGCCGGCAGGTACACTTATCTCTTTTTCTGGTTTTTCTTCCTCTTCCTCTTCCCCTTCTCCTTCTCCTTCTTCTCCAGATAACTCTTTGGGGATATCCTCTATATCACCTATTATGTCGATATTCATTGATTCTAGAACTTCATATACCTTTTCTATCTGCTCTGGAACTAGATCAATCTCTTCTAGCGCATCCATTATTTCTTTATATGTTAAAGTCCCATTCTTTTTGCCCTTTTCAATGAGTTGTTTTACAAAACTCATCTTTGTATTCTTGTCTTTCAATGATAGTGCCTCCTTTCAAAAGCTATAGAGTTAAAAACTAAATCATTCTCAGTTTTTTCTCGATTTCCATTAATTCATTAAGTAATTTTGCAGAAGCCCCTATATCTCCTTTTTCGTCACATTCTCTAGCTTGAGTTGTTATTTGCTCTTTCCTGCTCTGCAATCTATGCTTATTAATCAAACCTATATAATCATCAATCATTTCGTCTAAGTTAGCATTATATTTCACATTAGTCTCAAATATTTGTGTCACTTTAGCCATAGCCTCTGTGGTATCAAACATATTTATAATTGATGCGGGGTTTACATCTTTACCTTGTTTTATATCTTTATAAATAGCATTTGCAACTTTTCTATATATATCATCATTAAAGTCTTCCCATGATAATTTCTTTTCAATAGCATCAAAGCACTCCCTGTTTTCCCATATAACGTGCAAAATAGATCTTTCTGCTTTTAGGTATGCAGGTTCTAAATATAATTTTTGTCCATCAATCCTATTATTATACCTATTATTACCACTAATATACTTCTGCTTATCATCATTTGCCTTAATTCTTTTTATTTCTTCATATAATGCAGAGGATGATATGCCTGTTTCTGCTGATAGCTTTACAGCATATGCGTCAACTATTATTGGATCATTTATTTGAGCCAAGGCCTCAGCTGATGATTTAATAAATCCTATCTTTCCTTCTGTTGTTGACAAATCATACCCTTCGCTGCTTCTTCTTATTACATATTCGGTAAGTGGCATAGCCTTTTTAACAGCTTTTAAAAAGGCTTCCTCCCCTTCAGACCTTATAAACTCATCAGGATCCTTACTCCTTGGAAGGTTAACTATTTTTACATCACACCCCGCATTAGTTAAAATATCTAGCCCTCTAAGTGTAGCCTCTCTGCCGGCACTGTCTGAATCGTAGCATATATAAACCTCATCACAATATCTTTTTAACAATTTTGCTTGATTTATAGTTAATGCAGTACCAAGGGACGCAACCACGTTTGAAATACCATATTGATGCAAGGCTATAGCATCCATGTACCCTTCAACTATAATAATTTTTCTGTCAGTATTAATCTTTGATACAATATTTAATCCATAAAGATTATATCCTTTATTGAATATAATCGTCTCAGGGGAGTTTAGGTATTTAGGCTTAGAATCGTCAAGAACTCTTCCCCCAAATCCTATAACCCTTCCTCTAACATCAATAACTGGGAACATAACTCTATTCCTAAACCTGTCGTAGTAACCGGAAGTTTCCTTTTTAATTATGAGCCCAGACTTCTCAATTAATTCTGGCTTAAATCCCTTAGATGTTAAATACTTATATAATGAGTCCCAACTATCTAAGGAAAAACCTAACCCAAACTTATTTATTATATCACTATTTATACCCCTGTTTCTGAAATAGTCTAAAGCATTCAAATTTTTTTTATTATGCAAATTATAATAGAAGTATCTTGCAGTCTCTTTGTTTAAATTATAAAGCTCCTTTTTTAATTTTATTTTACTATCATCTATGTTTGCTGATTTATCAGGTATAATTACATTAGCTCTCTCTGCAAGCATTATTACTGCATCTACAAAACCTAAATTCCTATATTTCATTACAAAAGAAATAACATTGCCACCTTCTCCACAGCCAAAGCAATGATATATCTGTTTATCTTGATTAACCATAAATGAAGGTGTCTTCTCATTGTGGAAAGGACACAATCCAACATAATTCTTTCCCTTCTTTTTTAAAGGAATTGATTCTGATATAACATCTACTATATCGTTATACTCCCTAACCCTTTCAATTACATCTTCGGGTATTAGCATATAACCACCTAATTTCATATATTTAAAATTCGCTATTATTTCTTTTTTCCCTTCTTTATATCGTTAATTAAATAAAAAATATAAAAATCCCCATCTCTTTTTTATGTTTCGAGTTGAGGCCTCAAATTTTGTAGTATAATCTTTTCCAGATTTCTTTTGAACCTGAAATCATCCCTGCTATTTCTTTTAGGAGGGCCTTTAGTTCTTCCACCATACTCTCTAATCTTTTGGTTTATGTATCTTATACTTAATAATTCATCTATATTATTAATATCAATTATATTTCCAGTAAATGACAAGCATATACATCTTTTCATAATACAAAGGCTTGCAAGCCCATAATCACTAGTAATTACTATATCCCCTCCAGATACTCTATTTACTATAGCCATATCTGCTGCTTGAGGATCGCTATCCACATATATTACTTCTCTGCCACAATTAGCATCTGAATAATGCTTAATAGACATTATAATTATAACTTCAACATCATATTTTGCAGATAAATCATAAGCTATATCTTTTGAAGGACATGCATCACCATCAATAAAAATTTTCATAAATATTACCTGTTCCTCGTAGTTTTTTTAAATAATCAATTTTTCTATGCGAAATTCTATATTCGACATAATAGCAAGAAATCCTTTTTTTTTAATAATATTAAAGATTATCTCCATGGCTCTGGTATAAATAATTTTGAAAATGTGTTTACTGCATATATATCTGTCATACCTGCTATATAATCGCAAACAACTCTTTCTTCTCCATCGCTTAAAAGCCTATGTCTAAATTCTTGCGGAAGATATTCAGTATTCATTATAAAAAATTTAAATAAAGCTTCTACAACATACTTTGCCTTTTCCTCCTCCTCTTTAGCCTTTGATCCTACATATATATTGTTAAACATAAATTCCCTAAGACTATCTGTTGCACCCTTTACATTTGTGCTCATCTTTATATAATCTTTCCCCATACTAGAATTTACTACATCAGTAATCATTGTATTTATCCTAGCAGAATGTGAATCCCCAAGCACATCAATACACCTCTCTGGTATATCTGTCTCCTCTATTAAAGAGGCCCTTATAGCGTCATCTATATCATGATTTATATATGCAATTCTATCTGCAAATTTTATAATACATCCCTCAAGAGTTTCTGCAGTATTTTTACCACAGTGGTTAACTATTCCGTCTCTAACCTCATATGTTAAATTCATTCCAACTCCATCTTCTAATCTTTCAACAATTCTTAAGCTCTGTTCATTATGCTTAAACCCCATGCTGCATATTTCATTAAGCACAGTTTCCCCTGTATGCCCAAATGGGGTGTGTCCTAAGTCATGTCCTAGCGCAATTGCTTCTGTAAGGTCCTCATTCAATCTAAGGGCTCTTGCTATTGTTCTTGCTATCTGAGCTACCTCTAAAGTATGCGTTAATCTTGTCCTATAATGATCTCCCTCTGGAGCTATGAATACTTGGGTTTTATGCTTTAGTCTTCTGAATGATTTAGAGTGTATTATCCTGTCTCTATCCCTTTGATACTCCGTCCTTATTTCACATTTTTTTGTAGGTATTTCCCTTCCCTTTGAATTAATACTAAGTGACGCATATGGAGACAAAATCTGTCTTTCCAAATTCTCACAATACTCTCTAACAATCATAAAAGCACCCCCCACTATCAATATATTACAATTTAGGAAAGCATTTGTTATTATGATTTCAATATATATAATATATATACTATAAAAATATTCATATCCCTTCTTTTATAAAAGAAATTTCATCTTTATACTCTATTAAGTCTATTCTAAGTATTTATTTAATTTAACAATATAATTAGTACAATTAATCATACACAAACATATATTATAATGATATATTTTTTAGGAGTATGAGGCACAATAATGGGTAAAAAAGAATATATGCCTGTAGAGGATATTAAAAAATATGTACTATCAAATTATCCCTATGAAATTTATGATGTAAAACAAATAAAATTTAAAGACACAGATAAGCAAAGAGCAGTATATAAATTTGAATCAAGCAATGGTTCAAAGTGCCTAAAAAAGGTTTATTTTAATGAAGAAAACCTGCTTTTTATATATTCTGTAATTGAATGGCTCTATAGACATGGCATAAATTTGCCAAGGCTATTGCCGACTAAAACCGGAGGCAAATATGTTGAGTACAAAGGCAATCTCTTTATTGTCACTGATTGGATTGAAGGCAGAAAATGTGATTATGATAATGATATGGACGTAGCCATGGCAGCTAAAAACCTTGGTAAAATGCATATATGCACATATAATTTTACCCCTATTGAAGGAAGCCTGATTAGAAGAGATGATTATAACTGGTATAAGACATTCAGCAGGAGATACTCACAGCTTATGAAGTTTTATAATAAAGCTTTAACACAAGATGATAAGTTTTCAAAGTTATTTATTGAAAGCTTTGATTATTATTTTGAAAGAGCAAAGAATGCTGTATACTACCTATCCCGCATAGATAACAAGGACTTAACTATTCCTGTTGATAAGTATAATACCATATGTCACCTTGACTATGTAAATAAGAATATAATAGTCACTGATTGTAACGATTTATATGTAATTGATTTTGACAAATGCAAGGTCGATATACCAATTCATGATCTAGGCACTTTTCTAAAAAGAATATTAAAGCGTAAAAAAACATGTTGGAGCTTTGATATACTTTTAATGGTATTAGAAAACTATGAGAAGGAAAGAATTCTTACTCTAAGCGAAAATATAGGTCTTTTAGCATATTTAGAATTTCCTCAAAAATATTGGAAGGTATCAAGGGATTATTATAGCAATAGAAAAAAGTATGATAAAGATATATTAATTAAAATGCTTAAGGATGTAAATAATCAGCAAAAAGAACATTCCATATTTTGTGACAATTTTAAATTATACATAGAGGAGAAATTCAATATTAGCCTTAGCTGATTAAAATAATTAATACTATTAAATACATCAAAAGTATACTATAAAAGAGCATCTCCCATAAGGAAGATGCTCTTTTATAGTATACAGTTTGTATATGAAAAACCATTCTACATTATTTAGTTTTAGGCTGTGCAAATGTTATTTCTTCTACTACTTGTGATTCTTGTAAGATATCATAAAATGTTTTTATTTCATCTCTTTCCTGTAATCTTTGATGCCCATATTTATCATGTCTTAGATTACTAAAAGTAAAAACAGCTCTTCTTTTAGCTCTTGAAAGCGCAACAAAAAATGCACACATATCTTCTTGGGATTGATTTCTAAAGCTCCAAAATGCACCATCTTCTAGACCTATAAAAACTACCGTATCATATTCAAGTCCTTTGCTTTTATGTATTGTCATAATAGGAATAGAGTCTACACCCTTGACATCTGCTACAGCATCTACCCAATTATTTGATTTTTCGTATCCTTCCCATAAATATTTGACCAAATCGTCTATTAACTTTTTGAAAAATTTCTTATTCTTATATTGAGGGAAAACTGCTTTTAATGCATTTACATTAAAATAATTAACAATTTTGAGCACAAAATTTTTTAGCATAGCAGCACTAGTAATATTATCTAGTTCAGATTTTAAGTCGACCAATAAGCTATTAAACTCAAATACAAGTGTCTCAGGCTTATCATCCCTTAAGCCATTATTATAGCCTTTTAATAAAGTAAAAAAGTCCATTGCTTGAGTCCATTCAAATGGTGAACCTTTTGTATCTGCAAGAACAATAATATTTAATACAGTCAATGTAATTTCCTCAGAAAGTATATCCTGATAATTTCCCTCATTTCTTGCTTTAATGTTATATTCGTCAAGCTTTTCTACAATATATTTACTGTATATATCAATATTCTGCTTAGCTATAATACATATATCATTAGGTTCTATTTTTTCCTCTTCAATCCATGTTTTTATATATTCACACACTATTTCGGCTTCTTGTATTTCATCTTCAAATATCCAGTTTTCACATACTCCATCTTTTGGTTTCCAATTTTTACTTGTCTCTATTTTTGTTTCACTACCGTTTATAGCTTTCGATAAGAATCTTTGAACTTCAACTAAGCGTGGTGCAGACCTATGGTTCATCACTAGTTCCTTTTCTTCTGCATCAAAGTCATTTTCAAATATATTAAATATATTATTTAGAGCTCCAGCCCAAGCCATTATACGTTGTTTATCATCGCCAACAGCTGTTAGAGTACAATCTGAGCCTAAGAAAGCTGTCTTTATGAGGTCATACTGTACTCCAGTAGTATCCTGAAATTCATCCAAAAAAATATATTTATATGTCATCCTTAAAGCCATTAAAATATAAGGGTTTGTCCTAAACATATACTCAGCTATACGAGAAATCATAGGGAAGGTTAATGCTGGTTGTAACCTTAGTTCTCCATTTAAAAGGGAATGCCAAACTCTCTTAATAAGCCATTCATAAATATTACTGCCGTTATTACTTATGGGAAGTTTATATTTAACAAGGTAGTCCTTTGTAAACTCTCTATCGCTTATTTCATGGATTCCATATGTATTTTCAAGATCTTGAGGTATTTTGTACTGGCTAAGTAAATACTTTATATCATCCTGTGTTGCTATATTGTATCCTATTGGTGGTCTATATTCTTCGGGTATGGCCATTCTAAAATGTTCTATTATTCCCTTTGCAAACGAATCATATGTTTTTGAAACAAATCTTCTCGATAGTTCTTTTCCACATCTTTTTTCCACACGTTTTGCTAAATTATCTGCTGAATCTGTTTTAAAGCTTATGGATAGTATCTTATACGGGCTTAGACATATATTAGTTTGTAACAAATAGCACGCCTTTTGGGCTAATAATTCAGTTTTGCCTGCCCCAGGGCCTGCAATTACAATACAATTTTTATTTGATTTAATTACATAGTCAGCTGCTGCTTCTAATTCCATTCCACCAGCAGGTATCCATTTGTCAGGTTGTACATATATCATCAAAGTATTACCCCCTTGAAATATCAGAAAATGGGTCATCTTGCAGTTTTCTTTTAACAGCAGCTAATAAGTTTTTCAATGGTGCAGGCATATTTCTCTGTAGCTTTTCTTTATCAATATTTGAGGTTGCGATAATATGTGTTGATGGCTTTCCACGGCCAAGAAAAAAGTAATTATACCAAATCATTAATTCTTTCTGCTCAGGAGTATAAGTTTCACCATTTCCACCATTCTCTTTTAAAGTTGCCTTAACAGCCTTATTTAGCTTCTCATTATACATATCTAATTCGGTAATTTTATTAGGAATATGTGGCCCCCCATTTTTAGGGATTGCCATCTTATATTCATCCAAAAACGATTCTAACATCATGAAGTCTATATCTAAAGGCGCAGAAAAGAATACATCATATTCCTCCAATCTTTTAATCCATGTATTAATTTCAACTTTGTTTATTTCTCTTTTATGCATTTTATTAAGACTATCATCACTTAAAACATTTCCATTCTCAAGTCTAAGAAGTTTATCTTTATTAGAACCATTTTTAATTAATTGAGTAATTGCATATTTTATTCTACCCCAAGCTCCACCATTTCTTTCAGTATCGAGGTCAAGCAGAGTAACATAAGGAATATCCAAAGAGTCTAGCAACTTCCAAAAGTGGTTTACATGCCTACCTCCAAGGGGGACAACCGAAATACCACTAGCATCTAAACCTGTATCCAACAATTGTATTACCTTTGGTATTACTATTTCTTCACTATCCCCCTCGCCCAATATAACTAAACGTGCAAAGTATATTTCCGGGTATGCCCATATAGCTTCCTTTATGTATTTATATGCCTCACCCTTTTGGGGTGGTAACTTTATTTCATTTAGTATAGAACAATATGTATCATTATTTATTCTTAAGTAACGGATTGCTTCTGGATCAACTCTCTTAACAATAGCAGGAGTATGAGAAGTTAATATTATTTGAGCATTGCCTATTTGGGCTATGCTAGATAAGTTATCAATTATTTTCCCCATTAAATGAGGAGAAACATGATTCTCGGGTTCTTCCACTTCCAATATTGTCAGCGCAACATTACTACCATTACAAAACACAGCACCTTCAGTATCATCATTTGCTTCTTTATCTATTCTAAGAAGAGAACCTACTAATGACAAATAGAATAATGACCTCAGTCCGTCTCCTAACGAGTCAATTTTATACCCTTTTGTAGTTACGCTTGGTAAAAATTCCACCTCTATTTTCTTTAGAATATCTTCTAGTTCATCACTACTAAATTTAATATTAGCTTCTGTATACCTTATGTCTCTATGATACTTTTTCCATTCTTCGCCGATTATTTTCTTAATAGATTCAACTCCAGGTTGGCTTTCTAATAGCTGATCTATCATCTTTGTCCTTTGGGATAATTCTATGTTAATATTTTCGGGCCATTTGATTTTATGCATAATACGCCATAAAATCGTACCTGTTGCGCTTTTTAACTGTGTTGAAGGGTCACGAACTGCAGGAACATAAATCACTTGTATACTTGAGCGTTCATAGTTTTTAACTTCTATTCTGTTCTCTTCCTTTTGTTCCTCCTCTGAACTGCTTCCCTCTGGTACCAGTATATACCACAATTTAGTTTCAATATTACCCTCCGGTGTATTGCCTTGACTCCAGCTTGATTCTAACTTGAATCTCACATAAGGTATCTTCCCAGTATCGTTTACTACCATTCTTTCAAAAAATACTGGAATGCCGCAGTTTTGGATAGTCTGATCCTCAACTTGTAATTCTTGAAACTCTACAATTACCTCTATTGAGAGTTTATTTTCGCTTATTTCATCTGGAGACTTACCTTTCGGTATGTGAAAATCTGCTCTTTCCAATTCCCTGTCCTTAGTACTAGAGCCAAAAACCTTTAGCAAAGCTTGCAATACAGCTGTCTTACCACTACTGTTTGTCCCTATAAATGCTGTTATATTAGCCAGATTAATTACTGTTTCTTCTTCCCCAAAGCATCTAAAGTTTTTTAACTTAACCTTACTTATTTTCATAGCAAACCCTCCCGCAACATTCTTTTTGTATTGGAGCTAAGGCCCCCCATACTTATTAAAAATATCTCATATTACGTTATATGCTATAATATTACAACAATTATAGCACAAAGTAGAAGTATATATTAAAACAACAAATACATAAAGAATATAGGAGAGATAACAACTTGAATTTCTTAACTGATTATATAACTAGTGTCTGATAATACTTTAAAATACTATTGTGAAACACTATTTCAATTCAATAAAATGAGCCTCTAAAATTCTTATTCATTTGTATATTTTTTTATTTGCCATTAACATAATGTTTTAAGCCAAAAAGAAAAATCTCATCCATTTGGATAAGATACCATCACTTATTTTTACCTTACATAAACCTTATAATTGATATTAGTCCATTTTTTCTCTATAAAATATTTATTATGCTGTTTCCCGTATGCTTTAGCCCTATCAGGATTTGTTGTTGAGGCAAATGCTACAGAGTCACACTAATATAGAGCATCCTCCTCATAGAGAAATGCTCTATATTAGAATGTAGGGCTGCATATGATAGCTTTTGAAAGTCAATCATAGTAAGTAGATGAAGATTCCTAATATAATACCATTGTTGTATAAATGCCGATTTCTCTTCAAATAGCCGTCTTATATGTCTTTATCCGTTATTTCTTCAACCATAAACTCATCATTCCCACACAGCCCTTTATTTTTACACATAATTTCCCACCTATCATAGTATTTTATAGGTCAAGCCTATTAAGAATATCTGGTATGTCTGACCTTCCTGGAGGTGGTGTCCTCTGTGTTACAAATGATGGATGGGTAATGGTCTCTTATATACAATCTTCTTGGGTTTATTTCCATATTCTATACCTGCTATTACATCATCACATCCACTTGCTTTATATTCATCCCAAAGTACCACTATTTCTTGAATAAGTCCGCATGTGTGCCTGTGCGGGTAAGCGTTAGTGTCAGGATGTCGTTTTCAACCAAATATATAAGTAGCCAATCAGGCTGTATGTGACACTCCCGAAAACCCGCAAAGTTGCCCTTCAATTCATGGTCATTATATTTCTGCGCTAACGGACTCCCATTTGCAATTTCACCAACTACATACTCAAATAATTGAGAATCACAACCCTTTCTAATCATCTGCCTATATTCCTTCTTAAAGCGAGATGTTCTGTTAATCTTCATCATCGCTATTTAAATCCTCCATAAGTTCCGCTACACTATTATAGCTTTTAGATGGAATTTTACCAACAGCAATATCACGAGCTTCCTGTATGGCGGCTATTGTTTCAGCATTGTACTGAGGGTTCTTGACTTCAAACGGCAACCCACCCGCAAGTATAACTTGATGAAGAAATATATTGATTGCTTCGGTAGTCGAAAGGCCTAATGTTTTAAGTGTCGATTCAACACCAGCTTTAACATCAGCCTCAACTCGAATGTGCAATGTTTCTGTTTTAGCCATATTCTCACCTCCTGTATTATTATATGTATTGTATCACGTTTTATATACATATTCAACACAGAATCTTAAAGCAATTGACAATAACTAGATAGGCTAAATTAAATAAAAGAGATACCCCCCTATCAAACTGCAGCCGAAAAATTAATTAGAAAGATAATAGGTCTCATACTAAATAAAAGTAGGGTATCGCCCCTTAAATTACTAAAAGACAATACCCATACTTTATTTTATGCTTATTCTTCTAAATCCTTGATATATAAAGCTTTGGAATCTACCCAAGCACTATTTATTTTTTTCTTGGATTATTTACTTCTGCTTGTGCTGCTGCTAATTTTGCTATTGGAACTCTGTATGGTGAACAAGATACATAGGTTAATCCTACATTGTGGCAGAACTCAATAGATGATGGGTCTCCACCATGTTCTCCGCAGATACCAAGTTTTATATTAGGTCTTGTTGATTTTCCAAGTTCAACTGCCATTTTAACAAGCTTTCCAACTCCAACTTGATCAAGCCTTGCAAATGGATCACTTTCATATATCTTCTTATCATAGTAGCTTTCAAGGAACTTACCTGCATCATCTCTTGAGAAACCAAATGTCATCTGTGTTAAGTCATTTGTTCCAAATGAGAAGAATTCAGCCTCTTTTGCAATTTCATCTGCTGTAAGAGCTGCTCTTGGAATCTCTATCATTGTACCAACCATATATTTCATATCGACTCCAGCTTCTTTTATTACTTGGTCAGCTACCCTAACAACAACATCTTTAACGTATTTTAATTCTTTAACTTCTCCTACAAGAGGGATCATTATCTCAGGTACTATATTATATCCCCTAGCCTTATTTACGCTTATTGCAGCCTCAATAACGGCTCTTGTTTGCATCTCTGCAATCTCAGGATATGTTACAGCTAAACGGCATCCTCTATGACCCATCATTGGGTTAAATTCGTGTAGCCCTTCAACTGTTGCTTTAAGCTCATCAAATGTTATTCCCATATCTTTTGCAAGAGCTGCAATATCTTTATCATCATGAGGTACAAACTCATGTAGTGGTGGATCTAAGAACCTTATTGTAACAGGTCTGCCTTCCATTGCCTCATATATTCCTGTAAAGTCTTCCCTTTGCATTGGCAGTATCTTTTCAAGAGCCTTTTGCCTTTGCTCTACAGTCTTTGCAACAATCATTTCTCTTACTGCCATAATTCTATCCTCTGCAAAGAACATATGCTCTGTTCTGCAAAGTCCAATTCCTTCTGCTCCAAATCCTACTGCAACTGCAGCATCACGAGGAGTATCAGCGTTAGTTCTAACCTTTAAGGATCTTATTTCATCTGCCCACCCCATAAATGTAGCAAAATCTCCAGTTATTTCGGGATCTACAGCTTTTATTGCATGACCATATACTGTTCCAGTGGATCCATCAAGAGATATATAATCTCCTTCTTTATATGTTTTACCATCAGCAACCATGGTCTTAGTCTTTTCATTAACTGTAACTTCTCCGCATCCTGCTACGCAGCATTTGCCCATACCTCTTGCAACTACTGCAGCATGAGATGTCATACCTCCTCTTACAGTAAGTATACCCTCTGCAGCAACCATTCCTTCAATATCTTCAGGTGATGTTTCAAGTCTTACAAGAACTACTTTTTCACCTGCACCATGATGCTCTTTTGCATCATTTGCAGTAAAGTAGATTTTGCCACATGCTGCACCAGGTGATGCTGGAAGTCCTTTTGCAATTGGTTTAGCAGCTTTTAACTCTGCTTGGTCAAAGGCAGGATGAAGTAATTGATCAAGTTGTTTTGGATCAACTTTTAACATTGCTTCTTCTTTTGTTATTAATCCCTCTGAAACTAAATCAATAGCAATCTTTAATGCTGCCTGAGCAGTTCTTTTTCCGTTTCTTGTTTGTAAGAAGTAAAGCTTACCTTGTTCAACAGTAAACTCCATATCCTGCATATCCTTGTAGTGGTTTTCAAGTATATTGGCTATTTCCATAAACTGATCATATGCTTCAGGAAGCTCTTCCTTCATCTTTGATATTGGATGAGGTGTTCTTATTCCAGCAACAACATCCTCTCCCTGTGCATTTACTAGATATTCTCCAAACATTACATTCTCGCCTGTTGCAGGGTTCCTTGTAAATGCAACACCAGTACCAGAATTATCTCCCATGTTTCCAAATACCATCTGCTGAACGTTAACTGCTGTACCCCAGTCTCCTGGAATATCATTAAGTCTTCTATAAACTATTGCTCTTGGATTATCCCAAGATCTAAATACTGCCTTTATAGATTCTATAAGCTGATCTTTTGGATTTTGAGGGAAGTCAACCCCTAGCTCTTTTTTATATAAAGCTTTAAACTTTTTAACAACTTCTTTTAAATCTTCAGCTGTTAAATCAGTATCAAACTTTGCTCCCTTTTCTCCTTTAACTGCATCAAATATTTCATCAAATTTAGACTTTTCAACTTCCATAACAACATCACTAAACATTTGTATGAAACGTCTATAGCTGTCATATGCAAATCTTTCGTTATTTGTTAACTTTGTTAATCCAACTACAGTGTCATCATTAAGTCCTAGGTTTAATATTGTATCCATCATACCTGGCATTGATGCTCTAGCTCCAGAACGAACAGATACAAGAAGTGGATTATTAACATCTCCAAATTTCTTACCTGTCATACCTTCAAGCTTTACAAGATGTTCATCAATTTGTTTTAATACATCTTCGCTTATGGTCTTATTGTCATCATAATATTTTATACATGCTTCTGTTGTTACAGTAAATCCTTGAGGAACAGGTAAACCTATAATTGTCATCTCTGCAAGATTTGCACCTTTACCTCCCAATAAATCTCTCATTTTTGCGTTACCTTCACTAAAGAGGTAAACATACTTTTTTGTTTCCATGTCTTCACATACCTCCTGGTTTGTTTTTTACCACTATTACTTTGGTCTATTGTTTTGTTTTTCAAACACTTATATTATACATATATACAAAGTCATAGTAAATAGCATATTAAAAGGTTATTTGCCTTTATTCTCAGTTTGTCTCAAATCATCCAAAAATTCTAAGCTTTTAAAATCCTTTTCTAGATAGTATTTGATATAGTTTTTCATTATAACCTTTAGTTCATCTTTTGCAGAATCAGAAACCTTTAAAGTTTTTATTTTTTCAATATTTGTTTTAAGCATAAACCTAATAATACTTAAAGTAGAAGGGCTAATGCTTATTCCATGATTCCCATTCCTTGCACATTCTTCACATATTACTCCGCCATTTTCTATGCTAAATATAGCAATTTTTCTATCCTTAGCCCTGCATATTGAACATGTAGAGACATTTGGCATATAGCCTGATATGCTCATAGACTTAAGCTCAAATGTGCGAAGGAGTATTTCTTTATCTATGGCTTCATCGGTCATAAGATAAAATGTTTTTAAAATCAATAAAAAAAGCTCTATATTGATTTCATTGTCTTGAGTCAATGCATCTACAAGTTCTGTAATGTAAGAGCAATATGTAAGTGTATATAAATCATCTAATATAAACTGAAAAGATTCCTTAATTTCAGCTTGGCTTATTGTATATAAGCTTCTACCTTTATATAATACATATTCACAATATGAAAAAGTCTGGGTTGATGACATTAATTTGCTTTTAGTTTTTCTTGAACCATGGGCTACAGCCTGTATTTTCCCAAGTTTATCTGTAAATATAGTTATTATCTTATCAGATTCACCTATATTTATTTGTTTTAATACTATTCCCTGAACCTTTATAAGTGCCATATTTATCATCCTCAACTAATTTTCCCATGGAAAACTTAAAAGTCAGTTAACCACTTATTTATATCCAAAGTTTCTTAATGCTGCTTTATCATCTCTCCAATTCTTTTTAACTTTTACCCATAATTCAAGATGTACATTTACACCAAGTAATCTACGAATGTCTTTTCTTGCAAGAGTTTTTATCTTTTTTAACATTTGACCGTTTTTACCTATGATTATTCCTTTGTGGGAGTCCTTTTCACAATATATTGTAGCATCAATATATACAGCACTCTCCTCACTATCTTCCTTCATCTGAGTAATCTCTACAGCTATACCGTGGGGTACTTCCTGCTCCAAAAAATATAAAGCCTTTTCCCTTATTATTTCTGCTACAATAAATCTTTCTGATTGATCAGTTAATACATCATCAGGAAAGTATTTAGGGCCTATTGGAAGCTTTTCATACAATACATCGGTTAGTTTATCTATATTTTCTCCTGTTAATGCAGATATAGGTATAACATCTTCAAACTCGTATTGTTCATTATAATTGGCTAATGTTTTTATTAACCTTTCTTTGGTAACACTAGCCTCGTCTATTTTGTTAACAATAAGTATAACAGGGGTTTTAATATTCTTAAACTGTTCAATAATAAACTTATCCCCGTTCCCCATATTCTCATCTGGGGTTGTCATAAATAATATCAAATCCACATCTTCTAAAGTCCCCTTAGCGGATTTTATCATATACTCTCCAAGTGGAGACTCTGGTTTATGAATTCCAGGTGTATCTATAAAAACAACTTGATAATTTTCGTTGGTTAGAACTGTTTTAATTGTATTTCTTGTTGTTTGGGGTTTATCTGATATTATAGATATCTTTTGCCCTATTAATTTATTCATAAGTGTGGATTTTCCCACATTAGGCCTTCCTACTATGGTAACAAACCCGGATTTAAAGTCTTTCTCCATATCTTCCCTCCATTAGTTCTTTATGTGTTTATATTAAGTATTATATATTACCTGTCTAAATCATCTGAAGTAAATGCTCCAGGCAGAAGCTCTCCTATGGAATATTCTTTATATTCACCATTTTTATTAGATATATATAATTTAATATCCCTTGAGAATTCTATTATAGCCTGACGACATATCCCGCAAGGAAATGTCATATCATCCGTATCAGCATTTATTGCTATTGCCTCAAACTCTCTCTCTCCTTCAGATACAGCCTTAAATATTGCAGTCCTTTCGGCACAGTTTGTTGCTCCATATGAAGCATTTTCTATATTGCATCCAGTATATACTTTGCCGTTTTTTGTAAGTAGCGCTGCTCCCACTCTAAAATTTGAATAGGGCACATAAGCATTTTCTTTAGCCTTAATCGCAAGCTCAACTAAGTCTTTTGAATTCATATATATTCCCCTTATCCAAAATTATTTTTTAACGATTTATTTTTAATATATTTAATATCTCCTCTTCTTTTTGTCTCATTAAAGCCCTGTCATTTTCTTCTATATGGTCGTATCCTAAAAGGTGAAGCATTCCATGTAAAGTTAAGAATGCAACCTCTCTTTCAAATGAATGGCCATACTCTTTTGATTGCTCATAAGCCTTTTCAAGAGATATAGCTATGTCACCTAAAAGTATATCACCAGTATCATAATCCACCTCTAGGCAGGCCTCATCATGAGGTATAGTGCCAGGCTTATCATATTCAATCATTGGAAATGATAGTACGTCTGTGGGGCTATCTATCTTCCTATATTCTTTATTTATACTTTGTATCTGGGTATTATCTACAAGTATTATACTAATCTCAAATTTGTTCTTAATTCCTTCATGTTCAATTGTTTTGGTAACAACCTTTTCAATTATACCATTTATTTCTTTAATATCTATAGTGTCTTGTCTATTGTCTATCATTAGCGTCAAGGCCGTCGCCTCCCTTATCATTTACCACATCAGGATATTCTATCCTATGGTGGTATATACCGTTTAAAACATTTAAGAAAGATTCAATTATTTTATTTATATCTTTAAGAGTTAAATCACAATCATCAAGCTGTCCGTCTTCTATTTTATCATTTACTATCTTTTTTACTGTTTCCTCTATTTTTACCTTAGTAGGAGACGGTATGGCCCTTACAGATGCCTCCACAGAGTCTGCAAGCATAATTACTGCAGCTTCTCTTGTTTGAGGCTTAGGCCCTTCGTATCTAAACTGCATCTCGGTTACTTCTCCATGGGATTCAGTATCATTTACAGCCTTTGCGTAAAAGTATTTTACCAATGTTGTGCCATGATGCTGATTAATCATATCTATAATAACCGTTGGTAATTTATATTTTTTCGCTAGTTCAACTCCATCCTTTACATGGTTCGTAATTATTAAGGTGCTTAAAGAAGGAGCAATTTTATTGTGTGGATTATCGTTTGTAATCTGATTTTCTTTAAAGAAATAAGGCCTTTTAAGCTTTCCTATATCATGGTATAAAGATCCTGCTCTAGCCAAAAGTGCGTTTCCACCTATTGAGTCAACTGCAGCCTCTGAAAGGTTCCCAACTATTATGCTATGGTGATATGTTCCCGGAGCCTCAAATAAAAGTCTCCTTAAAACTGGCTGATTAGGGTTAGATAACTCAAGCATTTTAATTGGTGTTACAATATCAAAAGTTGACTCGAAAAATGGCAAAAGCCCAATTGCAAATATTGATGATAATCCTCCATTTATTATTCCAAGAACACTTTGTTTTAATACTGTTACTATATCTGCACTATTTATAAGTCCAATTCCAAGTATGGCTAATGCATTTGCAAGCCCTACAACCAGACCGGCTGTTATTAAATCATTTCTCTGATGGGTATCAGACGAGGCTATAGCGCCTGCACTTCCACCTATTATTGCCACAACAAATATATCTATATTGTATCCCATCATTAAAGAAACAAATAAAGATAATGCTATATTAATAGTAAATGCAAGCTTTGGAGTTAAAAGCATAGTAAAAAGCATTGAAGCAAATGCAACAGGAACTAAGTAGCCAGAAATATTATAGGCGCTGAAAACCTTTGCAAAAATGACTTCAAGCAGTATTATTATACCTATTAATATTAACCTTGAGCTGCTCTTAATTGTATTAGGTGAAAACCTATACATATATGCTACAATAAGGCCTTCAAAAAGAGCTACCAATATACCAATGCCTATATATAGCAAAAAGTCTATTTTATTCTGCTCCTCAAGCAGTCCTAAACTTTTGAGTATTGACATCTGCTCCTCTGTTACTACTTCACTTTTGCCTACAATTTTCTGACCTTTTTTTACAATAACAGGTGGAACAGAGCTTTTGGCTTCTTTTACTTTCTCATCTGTTGCCTTGCTGTCAAACAGTAAATTTGGTTTTATCAAAGCAAATCCTATATTCGTTCCAAGCTCTCTTAGTTCTTTATTAAATTTTAAATTCCTCATGCTATAGGAAAAGTCATCCTTTTTTGATTTTAAATCTTCCTCATCATTACCTATTTCTTGGCTTAAAGTCTTTATCAGCTCGTCTTTTACGCTAGACTCAAGGTTCTTTAAATCATCTTGACTAGAATCTATGGCTGATCCATAATCATCATCCGCTAAATCAATACCTGCTTCTGATTTTAACTTATTTATTTTGTCCTGTCTTTCCATAGTTTCAATGGATTTTATTTCAAGTGCTTTTTCAAAAAAGGTGTTCACATCATTTAAGGCTGAAGCCTTAACAGATTCATCAATACTATATACTGGGCGGACACTTTTTACTGCTTGGTCAATTAATTTCTGAGTGGCATAATCATTGACCACTTCTTTTGGAGAGGGTATATCAGAAGTTGCAATATCTCCTACAGCAAGGTTGTACTTCTGAGGTGCAACGCTTGATGCAACAAATCCATACAGCACAAAAAATAATATTACAAGTATACTTATATGGTGAACCTTGCTACTGCTAAGTAAGCCTTTTATCCTACTTGAAAGATACTTTTGCACCTTTTTGTTTTCATTCTTAATATCCATATGTTAACCCTCCCGTTTGGGTTCCTCAACCTTTTCTTTAAAATATCTTTCATAAGCTCTTATTATTTCCATAACAAGCCTATGTCTTACAACATCCCTATCAGTTAAATAGATAAAATCTATTCCTTTTATACCTTTTAGTATATGTGTAACCTGCTTTAGTCCAGATTCCTTATCCCTTCCTAAGTCTATCTGGGTTATATCTCCAGTTACAACTACTCTTGATCCAAATCCAAAACGAGTTAACAACATCTTCATTTGTTCTGGAGTTGTATTTTGCGCCTCATCTAATATTATAAAGCAGTCATCAAGAGTTCGTCCTCTCATATATGCAAGGGGTGCAACCTCAATAACACCATTTTCCATATACTTTTGGAATGTTTCCATTCCCAATATATCACAAAGTGCATCATACAATGGTCTTAAATATGGATTAATCTTTTCTTGAAGATCTCCAGGCAAGAACCCTAGTTTTTCACCTGCTTCAACTGCTGGCCTTGTAAGTATAATCCTGCTAACCCTTTTGCTCCTTAAGAAAGCAACTGCCATTGCAATTGCAAGATATGTTTTCCCAGTTCCTGCAGGTCCTATAGCAAATACAAGATCATTTTTTTTAACTGATTCTACATACTTTCTTTGACCAGCTGTTTTGGTTTTTATAGGCTTTCCTTTGGCTGTAACACAAATTGTATCTCCTATTATTTGTTCAACGGACTTCTCTTCACCATTTTTTACGAGTTCAACTATGTAGTTTACTGTTTGTTCTGTTATTTCTTCTTTGGACTTTATTAAATCAAGCAGCCTTTTAATTGCCGCTTCGCCCTTATCAACATCTTCAGGCAGGCCTATAATCCTTATATTCTCATCTCTGTTTATTACATGGATATTAAATGCATTTTCAATAATTTTAATGTTATCATCAAACTTTCCAAATAACAAAATAGTATTATCTATATTATCTATTGTTATGCTTGTCTCTTTAATATTTACTGCCAAATACATAATCCTCCCTGCTAATTAATCTCTTGTGGGACCCCAATGTCTTCCATGGTCTCATATAAGGCTGATGCAATAACGCAATCTTCCTTTACAACATAATCTATTCTCTTGTTGATTATTCTTGCATCATAAGCCATATTGCTTAATATCTGTTTTTCAATTTCTTCGAGGGCTAGTGATTTTGCTTCCTCATTATCTAAAAGAGATTCAACTTCATTAATTTCAAAATAATCTTCTATAACTATTTCAATTGGAAGCTCAAACTTGTCAGTCTCAATTAATTTTAAGCTTCTCTTTATTTTATCATATATTTTATAATGTACATCAGTGTTTTTAATTAATAGTGTTTTATCATTCAAATTAATATATATTTTAGATTCCTTTTTTCCGGTTCTTACTCTTTTCATAGTTTTAATGGGTATAACTACTTTTTCTTCATACCATGTTTTTGCTTCAATATCTGCTAATGAATGAACATACCTTATCTCTGTTTCAGGCCTTTCTATAACGCCAGATACTAGAATTTGGCCTTTTCTAACAGGTTCTCCCTCTTTAACAACCTCATCACCTTTCATGGACACTATTTTATATATTATACCATCTCTTCTTGCAACAATGTTGCATGGAATATCTTCAGGTAATATTTTAGGAGGGTCCACTCTTTCCTTTACCTCAACCGTGGCTCTTGTACCTTTAAGTGTAATCTTTATCCAAGATATCTCTTTTACCTTGATTAACATATTATTCTCTATATCTATAACAGGTATATTTAACTTAAATGTACCTGGTTTTATACCAAATTCTGATAGGCTTTGTCTTATTTCTTTGGAGCTTACATTATTAGCTCCCTTTATATTAATGCTCCATATAAAAGATGATAGCACAAAAATTAATAAAATAAAAATTACAAATCCAATTACTAGCATGCTCCTTCTCTTTAGTTTTGAAAACAAAAATGGGAGACCTTTTTTTGATATTACATAAGCTCTTGAATTAGTTTTCCTTAGCATTTCCTTTAAAGCCCTATATCCTGCTAAATCCACATTTAATTCAATTGCCGTCATGCTAAGTCTCTTCATATCCCAAAAGTTTATGCCATTAGCTATTGATATATTTATGAATTTTTCTAAATTAAGCCCTTCTATCCTTAAAATTAGGTATCCTTTTAAATATTTAATTAGTTCCTGTATACCCATACTCACACCCCAACCTAATCTAAAATTTCCACCTTATAAATTATACCTACTATTACTACTTCTTCTAAGGTTATATACTTTATACTCATTTTATTTCCTTCTATTTTAAAAACTCCTATGCTTGTATTTATCCTTATTGTTTTATCACTGTATTCTATAATTCCATTATGATTCTCTATATTAACCTGTATATTGCCTATAATTGTTGCTTTAGGAAAATCCATAACCACATCTTTAGGCATTTCCAATGTTTCGGCAATCCTTTGCTTTATATGTTCATTATCTTTAGGCAAATATATTCACCTCGTTTAAATACTCTATAATATCTTTATGCATTTAAGTTCCATAAATGCAAAAAAATATAGACCAAACATTGGTCTATATTTTTTATATAAGTTAATTTTTCTATTCTTATATGTCTTTAAATTAATAATGGAGGATACAAGTTTTATATCCTCCATTTAATGCTTCGTATAATATTACATCAATTGCTGTTTAACCATTTGGCTAACAGTTTTACCATCTGCCTTGCCTCTCACTTTAGGCTGAACATATGCCATAACTTTTCCCATATCTTTTATACTATTTGCACCCACTTCAATAACTGCTGCTTTAACTATTTCCATTATTTCTTCTTCTGTTAACTGCTGAGGAAGGTAATCAAGTAAAATCTCAATTTCCTTATTGGTTTGTTCAACAAGATCAGGTCTATTACCTTTTTTAAATTCTACAATTGATTCTCTTCTTTGTTTTACTTCTTTTGATATTACAGCTATAACCTGATCATCATCAAGAGCCTTTCCATCATTCTTTTCAGAATATAATATGGCTGCTCTTGCCATAGATAAAACTCCAGATTTAAAGCTGTCCTTACTTTTCATGGCAAGTTTCCAGTCTTCCTGTAGCCTTTCTTTGAGGGACATAACTAACCCTCCTTTTTTTAAAACTTATACTATGATATTTATTATAATCATATTTTTAGTTATTATTATTATTTGTTATTTATACTTTCTCTTTCTTGCTGCTTCTGCCTTCTTCTTTTTCTTTACACTAGGTTTTTCATAATGCTCTCTTTTTCTTACTTCAGCCATAACACCTGACCTAGCGCATTTTCTTTTAAATCTCCTCAAAGCATTTTCTAAGGATTCGTTTTCTCCAACCCTGATCTCTGACATTTATTTCTCCCTCCCTCCGCTACTAGCAATCGTGCTTAATATAGAACTTATATTATGCTGCAGTTTAGCGGGCTATGAATAGCATATTCTTAATTATACCTTATATAACCAAGCTAAGTCAATAACTTCACCGAAGTAAATAAATTCATTAATTAACCTGGTGGCCACTGCATGGATCTTCCTCCAAGTAAGTGAAAATGCATATGTTCTACGGTCTGTCCTCCATCCTCTCCACAATTAGCAACAATTCTAAATCCTTTTTTATCTATATTATTTTCAGCTGCTAATTTTTTAGCCACGCCATAAATTTTTGATACTACATCAATATTTTCATCGTTTAAACTCATTATTGATGCTATATGCTTTTTAGGTATTATAAGTATATGGATGGGAGCTGCAGGATTAATATCTTTAAATGCTATTACGTCATCATCTTCATAAACTATATCACTATTTATTTTTTTATTAGCTATTTTGCAAAAAACACAGTCTTCCACGTTTTTCACCTCCTGCAATATAATCTATATAAGTATTTCAACAAAATCAAAATAAATCCTTCTATAATAAATATAAAAATTATATTCTTCCTATTGCAAATTCTCCTGAGTTTTCCACAAGGGTTGTATTGCATATGTTTCCAATCATATCTTTAGATCCCTTTGTCTTAACATATATATAATTATCAGTATATCCTTCAATAAACCCTTCCATATCATTACATTCTTGTTCATAAAGCACTTCTAATTTTTCTCCTATAAATCTATCTATAAACTTTTTTTCATTAACAAGGTTAAGCTTAATTAATAGATTGCTTCTTCTCTCTTTTTCTGTGTAATCCACCTGATCCTTAAACTTTGCTGCAGGTGTTCCCTCTCTTTTAGAATACTTAAATATGTGGGTTTTAGATAATTCCATTTTCTTTAAAAAGTTATAAGTAGAATTAAATTCTTCTTCTGTTTCCCCCGGAAATCCAATAATTACATCCGTAGTAATAGAAACCCCAGGTAAATAATCTCTAAGTTCATTTACTATACCTTCATACTCTGATGCAGTATATCTTCTATTCATTCTCTTTAATGTTTCATCATTTCCACTTTGTAGTGACAAATGAAAATGCCTGCATAGCTTTTCAACCTTTGATAATCTTTTAATTGTATCATCAGTAAAAAATGTAGGTTCCACTGAGCCTATTCTTATTCTTTCAATTCCAGCCATAGAATTAATCTTCTCAATTATATCAACTAGGGTTATACCTCCATTATCTTTTAGGTCTTTGCCATAAGATGCAACATGTATTCCTGAAAGTATTATTTCTTTAAAGCCTGTTTCTGAAAGCTTTTTTACTTCTTCTATTACTTTTTCAGGTTCCCTGCTTCTTATAGTTCCTCTAGCATATGGTATAAGGCAATATGAACAAAATCTGTTGCAGCCATCCTGTACTTTTAAAAATGCCCTAGTTTTATCTCTATAATCATCTATTTCAAGTTCTTCAAATTTTCTTATATTCATTATATTATCTACATGGCATATAGGCTTTTGGTTTTGATTTTTCTCTTTGTTATTTAAATAATCTTCAACAAACTTTACAATTCTTTTTCTATCATTTGTTCCTAATATAATATTAACTCCTGATATTTTAGCTACGCTATCAGGTGATACCTGCGAATAGCAGCCAACTACAGCAATTACAGCATCTTCATTTTTTCTTCTTGCTTTTCTAATCATCTGTCTTGATTTTTTATCTCCAAAGCTTGTAACTGTACAGGTATTTATAACATATACATCTGATTCTTCATCAAAGTCAACTATGCTATATCCTGCTTTTTTAAACAATTCGCCCATTGCCTCTGTCTCATATTGATTTACCCTGCAACCTAAAGTGGTAAGAGCTGCTCTTTTCATAATATCCCTCCCATATCGCCTATAGCATACATAAGCTGTGACAAGCATACAAAGCCAGCTGTTTCAGTACGAAGAATTCTAGGCCCTAATGTTATGGGAATTACGCCTTTAGTTTTTGCATAATTTATCTCCTCTTCAGTAAATCCACCTTCAGGCCCTATAAATATTGCTATATTCTTAAAATTTTTATTATCGTTTAATATGTTTTTTAATCCCATGGATTTTTCATTCTCATAGGGAATTATAGCTATGTCATATTTACAAATACCATCTATTACATCTTTAAAACTTATTGCATCTAAAACATCTGGTATTTTCCCACGGCCGCTTTGTTTTGCTGCCTCCTCTGCTATCCTCCTATATCTTGTGTATTTGTTTGAAGAATCTTTATCAAAGGCTTTTACAATAACTCTTTCAGTGTTTACAAGGGTAATGGAGTTTATACCCATCTCCACTGTTTTCTGTATTATAATATCCATCTTCGTGCTTTTTGGTATTCCCTGATAAAGGTCTACTTTTATTGGAGGTTCAGATTCATTTTTCATTTTACTTTTTATTTTACACGAAACATTTTTTTTCCCAATGGAGTCTATTACGCATAAATATTCTGTACCTTCTCCATCACATACAATAATTTCTTCCCCAATTTTAATTCTTAAAACCTTTGATATATGACTTGCATCATCTCCAACTATTTTTATAGCATCAGAGCTGATCAAGTCTTTATCAGCAAAAAAACTGTGCATATTACTACTCCTTTACAACTGCCGCTATTGCAGCCCATTCTCCCATTTCCATATTCTTTACTATGTCAAAACCATTTTTGCTTAAAACATCTTCTACATCTTGAAGCCTATCTTTTATTATTCCTGAGGCTATAAAGACTCCATCTTTTTTTAAGAGCTTTGGTACATCTTTACATAAGTTGATTATAGCATCAGCAATTATATTGGCAACAATAACATCTGCTTTACCTTCTATTACATCAGTTAAATTTCCTTTACGTATGTCTATATTATTTAAGCCGCTTATGGATACATTTTCCCTTGCTGCTTTAACGGCAACATCGTCTATATCAACACCTATAACATTTTCTGCTCCAAGCTTTGATGCAGCTATAGAAAGTATTCCTGACCCGCATCCTATATCAAATACATTTGAGTTCTTTTTAACATATTCCGAAAGAAGAAGTATACACATTTTTGTTGTTTCATGATCTCCTGTGCCAAATGCCATTCCAGGGTCGAGCTCAATTACTATGTCGTCTTCTTTTTCTAAATAGTCTTCCCATGTAGGTTTTATAACTATATGATCTCCTATTCTAAATGGCTTATAGTATTGCTTCCATGTATTTGCCCAATCCTGTTCTTTTACTTCTTTTGTTGTTACCTCTCCCTTTCCTTTTTTAAGTCCAAACTCTTCTAATCTATCCACAGAGCTTTTTATATTTGAAATAATATATTCAAGATTATTTGTATATATAAAATAGCCTTTAACCTTTGCCTCTCCTGTATCTTCAGGCAGTAATCTTTCCTCAACATAATCCCACTCTTTAGGGTTAGTATTGCTCTCTATTATATCCTTTGGATCCTCAATTGCAACTCCTGCAACCCCTAAGTCATACAGTTTTGCCGAAACCGCCTCTACAGCCTCATGACTTGTAGTAATTGTAACCTCAATCCATTTATCGTTATCAGACATTTTGTTTGCCTCCGTTTATAATTATTCATATTAGAAAGTTACTTCATATAGTATTTTAAACCTATTTAAAACATTTTACTCTTTATACTACACTATAATACATAAATTTGCACTTAAAAAAAATACAGGTAAAATCCTGTATTTTTTAAATTACATACTAAAAGCATCCTTTACCTTATCAAAGAAGGTTTTTTTCTGTTCATTTACTTCTTCTCCACATCCTTCAGCATACTCTTTTAGTAGTTCTTTTTGCTTTTCATTTAGTTTCTTAGGTACTTCGACTATTATCTTTATAAGTTCGTCTCCTCTTCCGTATCCCCTAATCCTAGGTATGCCCTTACCCTTTACTCTAAATATTGAGCCACTTTGAGTTCCCTCAGGTATAGTATATTTTATAATACCTTCAAGGGTTGGTACATCAATTTCTGCTCCAAGAGCTGCTTGAGGGAATGAAATAGGTATTTCGCATATCACCTCAACCCCATCTCTTTTGAATATCTTATGAGGCAGTACCCTTATATTTACATATAGATCCCCGTTTTCTCCACCTCTAAGTCCAGATTCTCCTTGTCCCCTAAGAGGTATTGTGTTTCCGGTATCTACTCCAGCAGGAACATTTATAGTTATTTTCCTTCTCTTTTTTATTCTTCCGCTTCCATGACATTCAGGACAGGCATCTTTAATTATAGTACCCTTTCCGCCACATTTATCACAAGTAACTTCAGATACAAAGCTTCCAAATGCAGTGTTTCTTTGAACTCTAACCCTGCCTGTTCCGCCACATTTATCACAAGTTATTGGGCCTGTTCCAGCTTTTGCTCCACTTCCATTACATTTGCCGCAGTTTTCATATCTATTTATATCAATATTCTTGGTTACTCCAAAAGCAGCTTCTTCAAATGTTAAATTTAAATTAAACTCAAGATCATTTCCCTTTTGAGGTCCATTTCTCCTAGTAGCCCCTGAAAAACCGCCAAAACCACCGCCAAATATAGTGTCAAATATATCTCCAAAGCCACCCATATCTTGAAAGTCACCAAAACCGCCGTTAAAGCCGCCTTGGCCATTAAAATCTGCAGTACCAAATCTATCATATTTTGCTCTTTTATCTGGATCTGACAGCACCTGATATGCTTCATTTACTTCCTTAAATTTTTCTTCGGCTTCTTTGTCTCCCTGATTTTTATCTGGATGATATTGGATAGCTAATTTTCTAAATGCCTTTTTAATCTCTTCTTCACTTGCATCTTTATTTATGCCAAGTATTTCGTAGTAGTCTTTTGCCACCATCTCACCGCCTTTCTCTATGAGATACCATTAAATATAACGCATCCTATAATATTTGCATAATCATAAAATGCGTTATATTTATATTATCATAAATATCTAATAAATAATATATTGTTATTATTTATCTTTTTCATCTACCTTATAATCTGCATGTATTTCTCCATCATCTTGAGCGTTTCCTTGATCTGCATTTCCCTGACCTGCATTTGGATCAGCTCCCTGTCCGCCTGCTTTTGCCTGCTCTTCATAAAGCTTTGATGATATCTCATAGAAACTTTGTGTAAGCTCCTCTGTAGCAGATTTAATCTTTTCTGTATCAGTACCATCAAGTGCTTCTTTAAGTTTCTTAACCTTTTCATCTATAGTATCTTTTTCAGGACCTGACACCTTATCTCCTAATTCTTTTAATGTCTTTTCTGTCTGATAAAGTATTGAATCTCCATTATTTCTTATCTCTATGTCTTCCTTTTTCTTTTTGTCTTCCTCAGCAAATTGTTCAGCTTCTTTTACAGCTTTATCTATTTCATCATCTTTTAGATTTGTTGAAGCCGTGATTACAATCTTCTGTTCATTTCCTGTTCCAAGATCCTTTGCAGAAACATTTACTATTCCATTTGCATCTATATCAAAAGTAACTTCAATCTGTGGAACTCCTCTTTGTGCTGGTGGTATATTGGATAGATTGAACCTTCCTAGTGTCTTGTTTCCACTAGCCATCTCTCTCTCACCCTGTAGTACGTGTATTTCTACACTTGTTTGCCCATCTGCAGCTGTTGAAAATACCTGGCTCTTCTTTGTAGGTATTGTAGTATTTCTCTCAATTAATTTTGTCATTACTCCTCCAAGGGTTTCAATTCCAAGGGATAGTGGAGTTACATCAAGAAGCAAAATATCTTTAACTTCTCCAGTTAAAACACCTGCTTGTATAGCAGCACCTACTGCAACACATTCATCAGGGTTAACACCTTTGCTTGGTTCCTTTCCAGTAAACTTTTTAACAGCATCTTGTACTGCAGGAATCCTTGTTGATCCTCCAACAAGAACAATCTTATCCAACTGATCTATTGAAAGTCCTGAGTCTTTAAGAGCTTTTCTAGCAGGTTCAATTGATGCTTCAACAAGATCTTCAGTTAGTTCATTAAACTTTGCTCTTGTAAGATTTATATCAAGATGTTTAGGGCCATTAGCATCAGCTGTAATAAATGGAAGATTTATGTTTGTAGTCATAACACTTGATAATTCAATTTTAGCCTTTTCTGCTGCATCCTTTAATCTCTGGAGTGTCATTTTGTCATTTCTAAGGTCAATTCCATTTTCCTTTTTAAATGTATCTGCAAGATAATCGATTATCCTTTGGTCAAAGTCATCTCCACCAAGACGTGTATTACCATTTGTAGCCTTAACCTCAAATACTCCATCTCCAAGTTCAAGTATGGATACATCAAAGGTTCCTCCACCAAGGTCATAAACCATTATTTTTTGATTGTTTTCAGTTTTATCAAGTCCATATGCAAGTGATGCTGCAGTAGGCTCGTTTATTATCCTTAAAACTTCAAGGCCTGCAATCTTTCCTGCATCCTTTGTTGCTTGTCTTTGGCTATCATTAAAATATGCAGGAACAGTAATTACTGCCTGATTTATAGTTTCGCCAAGATAACTTTCTGCATCTGCCTTTAATTTTTGCAGGATCATTGCAGATATCTCTTGAGGAGAATACGATTTTTTATCTATGTCCACTTTGTAATTTGTTCCCATTTGTCTTTTTATAGAGCTTATAGTTCCATCAGGATTAGTTATTGCTTGACGTTTTGCAACCTGACCTACCATTCTTTCACCAGATTTTGAAAACGCAACAACAGATGGTGTTGTCCTTGCTCCCTCAGCATTTGCAATTACTACTGGTTCTCCACCTTCCATAACAGCTACACATGAATTTGTTGTACCTAGGTCAATTCCAATTATTTTTCCCATATATTATTCCTCCCTTAAAATCCAAAATATTTATATATAATTAAATTGGTTTGCTATTTAATATAAGGTATTTAGTTAGCTACCTTAACTACGCTATGTCTTACTATTTTATCGTCTATTTTATATCCTTTTTGGAAAACCTCCATGACTGTATTTTCGCCTATTGAGTCATCTTCTACATGCATAACTGCATCATGAAGGTTAGGATCAAACTTTTCCCCTTCTGCCTTTATTTCCTCTACCCCTTCTTTTTTTAGTATCTCTTTAAATTGTTTTATAATAAGCTCTATTCCTTCTGCTAGAGTATCAAAATCTTTTGACTCATATGTTGAAGACAATGCTCTTTCTAGATTATCTAGTATTGGTATCACCCTAGATACTATGTCTGCTGTTATGTCAACATAAAGCTGGCTTTTCTCTTTACTAGTCCTTTTTTTATAATTATCAAATTCTGCCTTAAGCCTCTGGGCTGTATCAATGTACTTTTTTAACTCATTTTCTTTTAGTTCAAGTTCCTTTTTTAGATTCTCTACCTCATTTGTTTTAGGCTCATTATTTGTTTTAGGCTCATTTACCTCTTCATTTTTATCTGTGCCTAAATCTTTATCCTGCAGTATATTTTCATCTACAGAATTGTTTTCATTTACGTCCATTTTATCACTCCTAATTCATCTTTGTTATAAAATAAGTCTACCAAAGTACATATAATTATTCATCCATATAATACTCTGTTAATAAATCACTCAAGCAATCTGTAATATTATTTAATACTGCAAGCACTTTTGAATAGTACATCCTTGTAGGCCCTATTATACCTATAGAACCAACAATATCATCCCCTATTTTATAAGTAGTAGTAATTAAGCTGCAGTCATTTATAGCATCAATCTCATTTTCATGGCCTATAGATATTTTTACACTGTCATTATCATTAAACATCATTTTTTTAAAAAAGTCTTTGCTCTCAAGTACAGCCAAAAATGATTTTGCTTTATCAATAGCATTATACTCAGGATAATTAAAAATGTTAGAGCTTCCTTCAAGATATACCTCATCTACATCAATACACTTAAGGCTTTCATAGAGTACGGGAACTATTTCATTTAATATCTCGCTATATCCTGTCATTCCCTTTAGCATATCAGATATAATCTTTAAATTTATATCCTCTATTGTAAGTCCTTTTAGCTTATCATTCATTATATTATTTATGGTGGTAAGCCTGCCAGTAGTAATTGGCTTTGTGAGTTTAATCATTACACTTTTAACTACTCCAATGTTTGTAACCACCACAGCTAAAATATTCATGCTATCCATTGCAACTAGTTGTATATGCTTAATAGTAGTTTTACTCATTTGAGGCGGTACCACTAAAGCCGTATAATTTGTTAGAGCAGATAATATTTTTGTTGTATCTTTCACTATTCTATCTATTTCTCCAAGGGTGACTTTATAAACATTATTTTTTATAAGGTTTACTTCATCTTGGGAAAGTTCAAAATCGCTCATTAGATAATCAACATATATTCTATATCCCTTGTCAGAGGGAATCCTACCTGCAGAAGTGTGGGGCTGCTCAAGGTAACCCATATCCTCAAGATCTGCCATTTCATTTCTTATGGTAGCAGGGCTTATTCCTATTCCTGGTTTTTTAGCAATAGTCCTTGAACCTATAGGTTCTGCTGTTTTTATATAATCATTTATTAAGATCTTAAGAATATGTTTTTTCCTATCGTCTAGTTCCATGTAGAACACCCCCTTTTGTTAGCACTCTATCATATCGAGTGCTAATTATTACGTTTATAAAATATCACTATGGGTATACTTTGTCAATACCTTTTTAAAATTTTAAAAGTAAAATTGAATATAAAATACTGGTTCAAATAAACTCAACAAATATTCTATTTGATATATCAATGCCCTTATCACTTAATTTTAGCATTAATCTTTCCCCTTCTTTTTCTCTATTATTATAGATTACTGCTAAATCTTTTTTTATCAACTCTTCAATTTGTTTTCCATAAACAGACATTATATCTATTTCAAATCTGTTTTTAAAATCTAATAGTTCCACCCCTTCCATCATCCTCAGCCCCATAAACATAAACTCAGCCATTTTTTCTTTTGTAGATAGTTTTTCCTCAAAACAGGTTGGAAGGGAACCTTTTTCTATCTTTTCTATATATTTTTTAATGGAAAGCTCATTACTAAATCTTAAACCATCAATGTATGAATGGGCCCCTGCTCCAAGGCCAATGTACTCTTTAGTTTTCCAGTAAATTATATTATGGGAAGATTCAAATCCTGTCTTTGCATAATTTGAAATCTCATATCTTGTATAACCTTTATCTTTTAAAATATTTATAGCGGTTTTGTACATTTTATAATCTGTATCTTCATCAATCATTTGAAGCTTGCCAGATTTATACTGCCTTCCAAAGACAGTATTCTCTTCTATTATAAGCCCATAACAAGATATATGCTCAGGATTTAAGCCGCATATAAACTTAAGTCCATTAGCAAAGTCATCTATTGCCTGTCCTTGAATGGAAGACATTAAGTCCACATTTATATTTTTAAATCCTAATTCCCTTGCTGTTTTATAGTTTTCCATAAAATCTTCAAAACTATGAATTCTCCCTAGGTACTTTAACATATTATTATCTAATGACTGAAGTCCTATACTTAATCTATTTACTCCATATTCTTTAAGAAGCAATAATTTTTCATAGGATAGCGTACCAGGATTAGCTTCACATGTGCATTCTATATTATCTTTATAGAAATCTTTTAAAAAAATAAGCAGCTTTTTTAAATCTTCATAATTTAAATAGGTGGGAGTCCCCCCACCTATATATATAGATTTAATATTATACTGATCACCTAACTTTGAAAATCTTTGCTTCATCTCTTTTATAAGGGCATCAACGTAAGGCCCTTCCATATATTCCATATTACTATAAGAGTTAAAATCGCAATAATTACATTTTGCCATGCAAAATGGAATGTGAATATAAATTCCTATATCCCTCATGTTATCACCACAAATCCCTAATCAATCTTTAATACAGACATAAACGCTTCTTGGGGAACCTCAACAGATCCTATCTTTCTCATTCTCTTTTTACCTTCTTTTTGTTTTTCAAGAAGCTTTCTCTTTCTTGATATATCTCCTCCATAACATTTAGCAAGCACATCTTTTCTATATGCTCTTACGGTCTCTCTTGCTATTATCTTAGAACCTATTGCAGCCTGAATTGGTATTTCAAACAT
>DIRE01000014.1:38729-38888 GCA_002426575.1 Clostridiaceae bacterium UBA5444
AGCCTGAATTGGTATTTCAAACATCTGCCTTGGAATTACATCTTTTAATTTCTCCGCAATTCCCCTTCCTCTTTGATATGCCCTTTCAGCAGGCACTATCATGGAAAGCGCATCAACAATCTCACCATTTAATAATATATCAAGCTTTACAAGTTCTGA
>DIRE01000014.1:39142-39460 GCA_002426575.1 Clostridiaceae bacterium UBA5444
ATCAAAAAAGTCATATATTATTTCGTTTAAAGGCATTTCATAGTGAAGTACAACTCTTGTTTCCTCCAAATACTGCATGTCTTTAAATATGCCTCTTCTTCCTTGGCAAAGTTCCATAATAGCTCCTGTAAATTCTGAAGGAGATATTATTGTAGCATCAACAATAGGCTCTTCCATATATTCAATATTTGAAGGATCAGGCATATTTGTAGGGTTGGTTAATTCAATCAAGCCCCCATCTGTAGTAATCATTTTATATATTACACTTGGTGCCGTAGTGATTATATCAAGATTATATTCTCTCTCTATTCTCTCTTG
>DIRE01000014.1:39632-40194 GCA_002426575.1 Clostridiaceae bacterium UBA5444
TTCTCTCTCTATTCTCTCTTGAATTATCTCCATATGCAAAAGTCCTAAAAAGCCGCACCTAAAGCCAAATCCAAGTGCTGCTGATGTTTCAGGTTCAAACAGCAAAGCTGCATCATTTAATTGAAGCTTTTCAAGGGCTTCCTTAAGCTCTCCATATTTAGCACCATCTGCAGGATATATTCCGCTAAATACCATTGGAACTGCTGGTCTGTATCCAGGCAGGGGCGTATCTGCAGCATTATCTGCATCTGTAATTGTATCTCCAACCCTTGTATCTCTAACATCTTTCATACTAGCGGCAACATACCCAACCTCTCCTGCATAAAGTGCATCAACTGGGGTCATATCAGGAGCAAAAATACCTGTTTCAACTACTTCAAACTCTTTGCCAGTTGCCATCATTTTTATATTCATGCCTGGTTTAACAACTCCATCTTTTACTCTAACGTATGCTATAGCGCCTTTATAAGAATCATAATAACTATCAAATATAAGAGCTTTAAGTGGAGATGATTCATCCCCCTTTGGATATGGTATCTTTTCAACAATTGCCTTTAAAACA
>DIRE01000014.1:40359-40642 GCA_002426575.1 Clostridiaceae bacterium UBA5444
TTCAACAATTGCCTTTAAAACATCCTCTATCCCAATTCCTACCTTTGCAGATATAAGGGGTGCATCCTCAGCATCAAGACCTAATATATCTTCTATTTCTTTTTTTGTCTCATCAGGATCTGCACTTGGAAGATCGATTTTGTTTATAACAGGAACTATTTCAAGGTCATGATCTAAAGCAAGATAGCAGTTTGCGAGGGTTTGCGCCTGTATCCCCTGAGTAGCGTCTACTATAAGTATTGAACCTTCACAAGCAGTAAGGCTTCTTGAAACTTCATAATTA
>DIRE01000014.1:40800-80973 GCA_002426575.1 Clostridiaceae bacterium UBA5444
TTCATAATTAAAATCCACATGTCCTGGAGTATCAATTAGATTGAGTATATATTCTATTCCATCTTCTGCTTTATATATAAGCCTTGCAGCCCTTGATTTTATTGTAATGCCTCTCTCCCTTTCAAGATCCATATTATCTAATACCTGATCATCCATTTCTCTCTCAGTTAATGTACCAGTTTTTTCAATCAATCTATCAGCTAAAGTTGATTTACCATGATCAATATGGGCTATTATAGAAAAATTTCTTATCCTTTTCTGTCTTTCATTAGACATTTTTATCCTCCTCAAGTTGAACCATCATCAAATCTATAAAAATTTTATATCTTTATATTATGGTTTACAATGTTTCATATGTTATAAATTATATAAATTTAAATATTTTGTGTCAACATATACAAATTATATATTAAAAAACAAAGATACATCCCAATTTAGATGCATCTTCATTTATCCATACCTTTATTTTAGCATTTTACCTAAAGCTTTTGCAACTATATTTGCAGATACTAGTACCTCATCTAATGTATTACAGTCTGCGCCCACCTCTATAAGTATAGCCTTATTTGATATCTCCTGATTGTATAGTGATTTATCTCTAGCAAGTGTTTCTCTTGTTATGCCTGGAGCAATCTGTTCCATCTCCTGTTTTACTTTAGATGAAAGATTATAATTATCCTTCCAATGGGGATTTGCCTTTCCTACAACAAACATAATCTTTGCAGCTTTTTTACCTGCAACATCCACAACCATCTTTTTTCTCATTGCATTTAAATCTACACCTTCTGGAAATGCATCTCTATGAAGATCAATTATAATCTCTGCGCTGGGATACTTTTTAATAAGCTTTTCAATTGTAGGTTTTGACATTCTATAGCTATTATTATAGCTAGGATAATCATGAACAGTCATATCATGAAGTACTGCTATTCCAAAGTTTTTTTCTATATTATTTTTAATTTCCTCCCCTACCCTACATATATTGTAGTTTTTATCTAATGATTTATGATATCCTGCTTCACTATATTTTTGAGTTTCTGTGGGGGTAAATGCCTCAGTTGTATGGGTATGATATATTATTATAGATGGTTTGCTGGGATTTACATTAGCATTTAGGGCAGGTTTTTCATCACCAAATATATCATCCCCCCTGCTTTGTATGGTTTTATTATCTGCTTCTTTATTATCCTCTATAACCTTTCCAGATTCCCCATTAACATTAGCACTTAAACGGGTTTTATCAACTAATCCGAGTAGGGGTATCTCAGATGTTAAAAATGTTCCAGGACTTTTGGGGTCTATTTTAATTATACTTTTTGAAATATTTATTACAAAATTTTTGTATGTTTCAAAGCTCTTTTTTTCGTTCATAACTACTTCAATTGTTGGAATAGTACGGCTTATAATAAATTCATATATCTCATTGTTTTTTGTATAATTTATACTATCTTCACTATCATAAGAAAAAGCTTGTATACTTTTGTCCATAGTTAAGCCTTTTGTAACTAAAACCCCAATTACAATTAAAGAAACAATAGCCAATATAAAAGTAATGAATTTTGCAATATAAGTAGCTTTGATAACCTTTATTTGTATCATAGTTGTCACCCCACTCTTTGACCTCTCTAAAAATATATTCATCAAAAAGACCTTATATGATTTTTAATTATGAGTATAGGTCAAACGGTATATTGCAATTCTCCATATAATCTACTGTATATTAGCTACTGATGGATGGAGTGCCCAGTCTATTCCATGGGCAATAATCTCTGATATACTATCTATTATTGAATCGACCTCCTTAGGAGTTACCATAAGGTCTTCTATATATGGGGATAAAACTTCACTTATAAGCTGCATCTTTTCTTGTCTATCTATATTTTTGAGCATATTATAAAATTCCTTGCCTACTTTAGCTTCATTTATCATTTTATCTATTACAAGATCTATTGTATCATTTGCCATTGTAGCGGCATCCACAACTGTTGGAACTCCTACAGCTATTACTGGCACCCCAAGGAGCTTTTCATTAAGTCCCATTCTCTTGTTTCCTACTCCTGATCCAGGACTAATTCCAGTGTTAGATAGCTGTATAGTGGTGCTTACTCTCTCCATCTTTCTTGATGCTAGAGCATCTATTGCAATTATAACATCAGGTTTAATTTGACTTGCCACGCCTAAAATTATCTCTCCTGTTTCAATCCCAGTAATGCCTAGTACCCCAGGAGATAAAGCACATACGGTACTAACCCCTTCTTCTACCTGCTCTGGCATAAGCTCTTTTAAATGCCTTGTTATCATAAGTTTTGATACCACCTTAGGTCCTAAAGCGTCAGGGGTTACATTCCAATTTCCAAGTCCAACTACAAGTATGGTTTTATTACTGTCTGGGTTTATTAAGTAACTTAATTCTTCTGAAAAAAGCCTGCTTGTTTTTTCTTCTGTATCTTCATCAAAATGTATTAGTTCTGGGGATTCAATTGTTATATATGTTCCTATAGGTTTCCCTATAATTTTTTCTCCTCTTTCATCTACTATCTTCACTCTAGTAACTGTTATGTTCTCTTCCTTTTGTACATCTACCTCAACTCCAGGTATCTCTTTATTGTTCTCCTTTTTATATATTTCTCTTGCTTCAATTGCTAAATCTGTTCTTATACTATACATACCATTTCCACTTCACTTTCATTATAAATAATTACTGCTTAGGCTTAGGCCTAAGACTAAGCTATATCCATATATTTTCCTATATCTGAAATACTATACTTTATAATTAGTCTAAGTTTTTTGATATAAAAATCAGTCCCAAAATTTACTTGAAGTAAAAAATAATAAATGTTATAATATAAGCCGTTGATATAGGTAATGAATGAAATTATTACAATATAAATATTTATTTTTTAGTACAAAATATATTGTAAGAACCATATCTTTTTGAGGGGGTGAAATTATTGGCAAACATTAAATCATCTATAAAGAGAATTAGAATAACTGAGGCAAAGACATTAAGAAACAAGATGGTAAAATCTACTGTTAAAACATCAATTAGAAAGTTTGAAGAGAATCTTGCTGCAGGAAATATTGATGAAGCAAGAAAGTTATATCCTTCAGTTACTAGAGCTATTGATAAAGCAGCTGCAAAAGGAGTTATGCATCCAAACACAGCAGCAAGGAACAAATCAAGGCTTGCACTTAAAATGAACAGAGCTGCTGCACAATAGCATAAAATATAAGCCGGTATATGCTTACCGGCATTTATTATGTATAAAATTAAGAGGAGGTTTTTTAATTAATCCTCCTCTTTTGCAGTAAATTTAACAATAAGCATCTCCATTGCTATTCTCTGATCCATTTTGCCTGTTTTTATGGCCATATCTGCTTCTAGGCAGCCATTTAGCCTGTCCTCTAATTGCTTAACTGAAAAGCTGCTTGACATTCTCTGCATGTTTGATATTACAAAGGTTGGTACTCCTAGTTTTCCTGCAATCTCTGCTGATGAATATCCACTTTCCATGAGAAGCTTTGTATTTAAAATAAGCCTATATTGTCTTATTATCATAGATAATATTACAGGTATTGGTTCCGAATCAAGTAGCATATCATTAAATATAGTTAAGGCCTTCTCCGTCTTATTTGTTGATATGGAATCAACAAGCTGAAATATATTTAGCTCTAAAGATTTAGGAACTACCTCATCTATATCTTGTTTTGATACCTGAGTCCTATCCCCTATATATGAACAAACCTTATTTATCTCATTTATCAAATATTCAAGGCTCATAGAGGCTCTTTCTGAAATATATAATGCATCGCTTTTGCTTATTTTCTTATTACTTTTTCTAAACTCTTTTTCAATCCATTTTGTAAGTTTTTCTCCTTTTAAAGGGGTACACTCTATTACATCGCCATTTTTTTTGATGCATTTATACAGTTTACTTCTTTTATCTACTTCTTCTCCTGCAATAAATATTAATACTGTTGTATCAGGAATTTCCTGTATATAGGAGCAAAGCTCATCCATACTTTTGCTATTACATGCAAAATCGTTATTTCCACCTGATGCTTTCTTTCCCTTAAAAAGATTATGCTCATCTATAATTACAATCTTTTTATCATCCATAAAAGGAAGTGTTTCACAGGCATTTACGATAATGTCAAAATTCAATGTAGATCCTTCTAATTTTATGTAGTTTAAGCTTTTAAATGCATCATTTAATATTGAGCTTTTCATATTTGATACTATATCGTCCACCAAATATCTTTCCTGCCCATAGAACAAATAAAGTCTTTTAATATTATTTTTTTTAATATCAAGAATAATACCATCATAATCTGCTGCCATTTTTCCCGCCCCTTTGCTATGTAAATAACAATTTCATAAATATTACATTGAAGTTTTTACTTTAAAACCTTTCCCCTTTGTTTTTATAATTATGTCTCCATTTAAGTCTGTTCTATAAATCTTAATTCCTTTTTGATTTATTCTTTTAATAACACTGTCCATTGGATGGCCAAAATTATTTTCCCCAACACAAATTATTGCAGCTTCAGGACTAACCTTACTTAGAAAATCCATATCTAAAGATGTTGAGCTGCCATGGTGAGGAACTTTTATTATATCTGAATCAATGTCTAAATTCAAAAGCTTTTTCTCCACTTCTGAGCTTATATCCCCCGTAAAAAGTGCAGTAAAGTCCTTAAAAACAAGTTTTATAACAATTGAGGAGTCATTTTCGTCATTTGTATCATCTAATGGGTTTAATATATAGAGTTTAACATACTTTCCAACTTCAATTAAATCCCCATTTTTTACATTGAGTATCTTTTTATTATCTATAAGGTCATCAAATGAATCCCCATAATTTCCATACACTGTTTTTATGAGCAAATCAGTGTTAAATGTTTTCATAACAGATAATATACCATTTAGATGATCCTCATGGGCATGGGTTGATATTATCATATTTAGATTATTCACCCCATGAGTTAATAGATATGGCTTGACTATTTGCTCACCTATATCCATTGTAGAAAAAGAGTTTTTAGGCTTACCTCCGCCATCCATTAGTATATATTTGTTATCTGGGGTTGAAATAAGTATGCTGTCTCCTTGCCCCACGTTTATAAAATATATATTTAATTCTGAGTTAAACATGGGATATATTGTTACTAAAACCAAAACAGCAGCTAATGCAGCTTTTAATATCTTCTGCTGCTTATTTTTAATTGCCACTATATTTAATATTAACGCCAAATAAATATAGTATACTATAATACCTAAAATACTCGGAGATACAACATTTAAATTAGAATATGGAATGCCATCTATAAAGTACGTTATCTTTAGTATAATATCCCCTATGTAATTTGCTATTTCTCCTAACAAAAAGGCTCCCCCTTCAAAAGTAAAAGCCAAAATAGGAATAGCCATTCCTATGACTGTAAAAAGAGATACCATTGGAACTATAACTAAATTCGATAATATAGATAATATAGAAAAACTATTAAAATAATAAAGCAATAAAGGAAGTATGCCTACCTGTATAGATATATTTAGTATGATAGAATCTCTTATCTTTTTAGGCAGATGAATATTTATTTTATTAAAATAAATATTCATCTTTGGGTATATTAATATAATAGCTAACACACATATAAAAGACAATTGAAATCCTATATCTAATATCCTTAAAGGGTTTGCTATAAGTATAATTATTGCAGCTAAAGATAAGGATGTTAAAGGATCCGCCTCCCTTTTTAGCACCTTTCCAAGGACTATTAACAGCATCATAACAAATGCCCTAACTATTGATGGGGATCCACCAACTAATATAGTATAAATCCCTAAAATAAATATTATAATAGTAAACTTTGTTTTAGACTTAACTTTTAAAAAGGACAATATAATCTGAAGAATAGAATAAATAAGCCATATATTATAACCTGATACGGCAAATATATGTACTATGCCAATGTCTTGAAATGCTTTATAATCTTCCCTATCCATATTAGATACATCGCCAAGTATTACCCCTTTTAGCATCTCGTAGGTTTTACCATATGTATATTTTGAAAGTACTTTTTCAATATTTATTTTTGAATTATATATTTTATGAGGTATAGGCCTTTTTGAATCTTTATATGATTTTATATTAAAATCTAAATCTGCAGCCATTGTACCGCTGATGCCTCTTATTAAAAGATACCTTTCATAATCAATTAATCCAGTATTTATATATTGATTGCTATTTTCTATCCTTCCGCCAATTTTTACACTGTTAAATGGAATTATATAATCCTTCTTATTTTTGTAATCAATAATCTTTATTTTAAATGGTCTATTGTATACATTGCCGTAAACCTCTACCTTATCGACTAAAAGAGTATATGATGAATAACCTTTCGTATGTTTTACATCACCTGAAATTTGGCCTGTGATTTCTATATTTTTGCCTAAAATATCCTCTACAGGACTTTTTATTTTGTTTATTCTATTTTGAGGTGCAATAACCCCGCACAAAAAAATAATTAAATAAATAAGGCAGAAAACTTTTCTGCCCCTTAAATACATAATAGATGAAATTCCAATTAGAATAAATACTAAGGCATTTATATAGATCAAATCCAGTCTTGTATAAATGCCAAATAATATACCTATTGAGAAGAGAGTTAATAGTAGTAATAGTACCCTTTTCATATATTCTCCCTAGTCATTTAAATAAGTAATGCTAGGGGTTAATGGCTGATCCGTATGATCATTTCCTTCATAATGGAGGTTAGCATAAATATTTACTGTATGGTTATTTTTCTTATGCTCAACTGAAATATCACTAGGTCTGCCATCATCGCCCCTATATACCATATACTGTTTCAATATATCTTCTGCATCCTTTTCATCTACCCCATCATAGATGTCAAAATAATTACCCTCAGGTATTTCAAGTGTAATATTATATAGCCCTTCCTTTCTTGCCCTTGTTTCTAATATGCTATTCATCATCATCAATCACTCCATTTATATTATTCTATATTAATATTCTTCCCAAATTTAAAAAAGCATTACAGTTTATTTTAAAAACCGTAATGCTTTTTAATTATTTTTTTATAGAAGCTTTTACTGCTTTATAGATTTCAACTATAAGTATAGGTGCAAGTGAAAGTGCTATAACTATTAACCATTCCCCAAAGGTTAATAAAGTTACTTTAAATGTATCCCTTAAAAAAGGAACAAATATTACAATAAGCTGCATAAACACGGATATTCCTGTGGCTCTTACTAAATATTTATTTGAAAATACGCCTATTTTAAATATAGACTTTCCCTCTGACCTTGCATTAAATGCATGAGCTAATTGAGAAAGACTTAGTACTAAAAACGTCATGGTTTGGGCAGTTATTAAATCCTTTTTTAGGCCTATTAAATATGCAGCAAGAGCTAATCCGCCTATCATAACGCCACCTATACCAATTCTTATTCCAAGATCATCTGAGAATAATCCTGCCTTAGGATCTCTTGGCTTTTGTTCCATAACGCCTTCCTCAGCAGGGTCAACACCAAGAGATAGTGCTGGGAAAGTATCAGTAACTAAGTTAACCCATAATATGTGTATAGGTATTAAAGGCTCTGCCCACCCAAATAATGTTGCCAAAAACAGGGTGATTATTTCTCCAATATTGCAAGATAGTAAAAAGTGAATTGCCTTTCTTATATTTGTATATATGGTTCTTCCCTCTCCTACAGCTGATACAATGGTTGTAAAGTTATCATCAGTTAATACCATGTCTGCAGCTTCTTTAGCAACATCAGTACCAGTTATGCCCATGGCAGCACCTATATCGGCCTTCTTTAAAGCTGGTGCGTCATTTACGCCATCTCCAGTCATTGCAACTACCTGACCATTTGCCTGCCATGCTTTTACTATTCTAACCTTATGTTCAGGAGATACCCTTGCATAAACGCTATATTTTTCTATATTATTTTTTAATTCTTCATCACTTATTGCATCAAGCTCCATACCTGAAATAGCTAAATGATCACTGTCAAGTATTCCAAGCTCTTTTGCTATTGCTGTTGCAGTTAATTTATGGTCTCCTGTTATCATTATAGGCCTTATACCAGCATTTTTGCATATGCTTACTGCTTCTTTAACTTCCTCTCTTGGAGGATCAATCATTCCAGTAAGTCCAACAAAAATAAGTTCATTTTCTACATCCTTACTTGTAGGATTTTTAGGTACCTCATCTAACCCTTTATATGCAAATGCCAATACCCTAAGAGCCTCTGATCCCATTTTTTCGTTAGCATACTGTACTGTCTTTAAGTCCTTTTCTGTAATCTCCCTAACTTTTCCACCATCTACTATATACTTACATCTTCCTATAAGTATATCTGGTGCTCCCTTTACAAGTGCCTTATAGCCATCTTTAAATTTATTTATTGTAGTCATAAGTTTTCTTTCTGAATCAAATGGTATTTCAGAAACTCTAGGGAACTCTTCATCAATGGCATCCTTATTCATTCCCTTTTGTACACACAAATCAACAAGAGCTGTTTCTGTAGGATCTCCCACAGTTTTAACTTCTCCATCTACATTACTTATTTTTGTATCATTACATAACATAAGTATTTTTAATAATTTATCCATGCTGCTTTCTTTTTCATCTATTTGATTTGAATCAGTGAATACATTATTAGTAAATGCCTTCATAACCGTCATTTTGTTTTGTGTTAATGTTCCTGTTTTATCAGAACATATAACTGTTGCACATCCTAATGTCTCAACCGCTGGCAGCTTTCTTATTATGGCATTTTTCTTTGCCATTCTTTGAACGCCTATTGCAAGTACAATTGTAACTACTGTAGGAAGGCCTTCAGGTATGGCGGCAACTGCAAGGCTGACTGCTGTCATAAACATCTCTAAATAATCTTTTCCATTTAATATTCCTACAAGGAACATTGCAGCGCATATTATTACCGATATAATCCCAAGCCACTTTCCTAAGTCTGCTAGTTTAGCCTGAAGAGGAGTTAATGTATGATCATCTTCTTGTATCATCTTTGCAATTGTTCCTATTTCTGTGTTCATACCTGTATCTGTTACAATTGCTGTAGCTCTCCCATAGGTAACCATTGATGACATAAATACCATATTCTTTTTATCACCTAATGGTATCTTTTCATCAAGTATTGCTTCAGAAGTTTTGTCAACGGGAACTGACTCTCCTGTTAAAGATGATTCTTCAACCTTTAGATTGGATTCTTCAAGTATTCTGCAATCCGCAGGTATGTATCTTCCAGCTTCAAGGAATATAATGTCCCCAGGAACAAGATCCTTTGCTGGAACTTCATAGGTGTTCCCACCTCTTTTTACAACTGCTCCAGGCGAGGCTAGTTTTTTTAATGCCTCTAATGACTTTTCTGCTTTATTCTCCTGCATTGTACCCAAAATAGCATCTAATGCAACGACAATCATTATAACCACCATATCGCTTATCTGTCCTAATACTCCTGATATTATTGCAGCAATAATTAATATTATTACGAGAGGGTCTGCAAACTGTTCAATTAATATTCTCCATACTGTTTTACCTTTTTTTTCCGTTATCTCATTTAGTCCATATTCCTTTTGTCTTGATTCTATTTCTTCTTCTGCTAGCCCTTCATAGCTACTATTTAGTTCTTCGAATATTGCTTTTTCACCTAGCTGATGCCATTTTGTTTCTTTCATACCTTTTCCTCCATAAATCATAATAATAAAGACCTCTATCCTGTATATGCAGGATAGAGGTCTTACTCGCAAGGAAAATAATTCCCTTGATATTAGCCGGGTATATTACCGTCATGACGACTAATATTTCAGATAGAAGCTGAGAGTTACTCCCCTCTACTTTTTATTTATACACATTCTACCATGAGGTATTTTTTATGTCAATATAAAATGAAAAATGTACTAATAACTCTATCCTATAACATTTATAAGTATATGGATAGAGCCATGGTTTTTATACTATGAATAATAGATTAGATAAAATAAAATATATTGCATGCTATATATTTTATTCACACTATATACATATGGGAGCATCCAACTTCATCATACATGCCATTACATTTAAGCATAACCCTTAAGGTATAAAGTCCCCTCTCCCTAAGAGGTATATTTACCCACTTTGTTTTGATCCTTATTATATTCTCTTCGACATATACAAGGCTCTCTTCAGTTTCTCGTATAATTATGCCCTTAGGTCCTAATATCTGTATTTTGAAAATAGCGTTTCCATTAGGCATATCTTGTATTATGGTATATGTAAAAAACTTTTTTATTTGATTAGCCAATGAACCTGTAAAAGGATTGCATAGATACATTTTGTTATCGCTAGTATAGGATATTTCTTCACATGTTATAATATTGCATATGGGTATTCTAATTTTAATTTCCAACTTCTTAAACCTCCGCAATCTTCTTTTTAATCTACATCATTCCCTTATTATTCCATATAATAATATTATAATACATTTGTATAAAATTTCCATATATTATAGTATTATTTTTGGACTAATGTATTATAATTCTATATTGCAAAATTAAATAAAATGCATATTATAAATTATATGAAAAATTCTGGAGGTATTTTTGTGTTCCCATTCTTTTATCCTTATTACATGTATGGCCCAATGCCATATTCATATCAATATTACTATTGGTATAAGCTCCCAAGGAGCAATGATCCCGATGATTTAACGGACGATGATAAATATATGTATAGGTGCTCTGAAGCAGATGATAGAGAATATGACCCCAATAACCCTAATAACCCTAATTTTATGCCTGATACACCACCAAATCCAGACCATATTTTAAGGTTCATTCAGTTTAATAACAAAGATTTAATAAATTCAATGCTATCTTATGGAATGCCCCTATCTAAGGCACTTGTTGTACTAAGGACCACAATAGATACAACCATTAGCTTTTTTAATCCAATGCCTGTATAGAAAATATTATTTCCATATTAAAAAAACTCTGTTAAAAGCAACAGAGTTTTTTAATCTTCATTAAAATATTAAATTGGCGGGAGTATGTGGGAATCGAACCCACCTACCACGCTAGGGCGGCAAGCTGGATTTGAAGTCCAGTAGGCACACCAGCACCTATCTACCCCCATATTATTTTTAGCACCGATTAGAATTATAGCATATTAATAAAAAACAAGCAAATTTTATAAAGCTTAAGATAGCGTTCGCTAAATGCAAGTTAAAATGAAAAGCCAATGGAAATATACTTTTGTGCATCTGTACATCTTAAAATAAAAAACCAGCCAAATACTGCAAGCCGATTAATAGATGCATCAGTTTACAGTATTCGACTCTTTTACTATCAATATATCCTACCAATGTTTTGCCGTGGCTTCACTGTTTGAAATATTATCCCTTTTGCTCAGCATAAGGCACATGGCATCAAGTACTATGTGTATGCTCTGGTCAAAGAGCGAACTTAAAAGCTGAACTGATTTTCTTTCATCACCAGCATCGCCTTTTGTAGTACCTGAAACTATCAATAGTTTATCAGCTAGTAAGGCTAATGTAGAAGTTTTTTTACTTGAAACTCCAATAATAAAGCAGCCTTTTTCCTTTGCCTTTTTTGTATTTAAAACTACGTTTCCACTTTCCCCGGAGCCGGATATGGATAAATATATATCATCTTTACTGACTGCCGGGGTAATTGTCTCACCTACGGAATATACGGTATAGCCAAGATGCATAAGCCTCATTGCAAAGCCCTTGCCCATAAGGCCGGAACGTCCTTCTCCATCAACGAATATCCTTTTATCCTTGCTTATGCAGTTTACAACGTCATCAATTTGATTTTTGTCTACCTTTGATAGTACTGAAGTGATTTCGTCAAGTATTATATCAAGTGTATCCATTATAATACCTCCCTAAACCTTTTTGCAGCTTTTTCTATGTTATCTGCCTTTGTTATGGCACTGCCGATTATGGCAATATCAACCATGGATTCCTTCAAGAAAACCATGGTATTATAGTTTACACCGCCAGCAACAGCAATTTTACCTATTTCGGGGAATTCGCCCTTAAAATCTTTTATAAGGGAAACTAAATCCCCAGCTGTAGAATCTATGGATAAATGTATGCAAAATATCGCTTCCTTAAATTCCTTAAGCTTATTAATTTTCTCACTATCCACCTCTAAAAGGTCTATCATCATAAGCTTTCCAAAATCGCTTGCTGTCTTGCAGCATGCCCTGATTGTATCAAGGGAGGCAGCGCCCATTACTGTTGCTATGTCTGCACCGTTATTATAGGCACCCTCAAACTCATAAGCACCTTCATCCATTGTCTTAATATCACCAAGTATTATTTTATCAGGAAAGCATGATTTAATCTCCTTAATAGAGTTCATACCGTAATCCTTAACAAGTGATGTTCCAACTTCAATAATGTCAATATAAGGGCTGGCTTCCTTTAAAATCCCAATTGCTTTTTCAAGAGATACCCTGTCTACTGCAAGCTGTATTTGCATAATATTACCTTCCTTGTTTCTTTAAATACTGTTCAAGCCTGCTGCGATCAGGTAAACCCTCGTTATCCCCGGGTACCATTACTTGAAGAGAGCCTATGGCATTTCCCCTGACAACAGCATCACTTAATGACAGCTTTTCCAATAGCCCGCTTATAACACCAACTGCAAACCCATCTCCTGCACCAACAGTATCAATCACCTTGGGAACCTTGAAACCGGGAACTGTATAAGTTTCATCATGTGTTTTAACAAATGCACCCTTATCCCCCATCTTTACAAGTACTGCTTTAACTCCAAGTCTCAAGTAAAAGTTCGCAATTTCATTAGGGTCATTACTTCCTGTTAATGTTAAACCCTCATCAACACCTGGAAGTATTATATCACATTTTGAAGCGATATCATTAATGACACTGACCATTTCTTCTCTGCTTGCCCAGAGTGTAGGCCTTAAGTTTGGGTCAAAGGTTATGGGTAGCTTCTTTTCCCTGGCTTTACTAATTAATTCATAGGTAGCTTCCCTGCAGCTTAATGATAATGCTGGAGGTATTCCCGTAATATGAACATGCCTGACTCCTTCAAAATCTATTTTTTCCATGTCCTCTTTCGTGAAATGAGATGCTGCTGTACCTCTTCTAAAGTATACTACCTCAGGGTCACCAACTTCTGTTTTGCTCTTTATCTGGAATGCTGTAGGATAATTTTTATCAAATGTTATATAACTTGTATCAATGCCTTCATTTACTAAAAAGTTCTTTATATATCTCCCAAATGGGTCAACTCCCAGCTTTGTAACATAACTGACATCATATCCTAGCCTCTTTAAACCAATGCAAACATTCACCTCTGCTCCTGCTAATGACCTTGTGAATTTTTCAATATCCTCGAGTTTGCCAACATAGTCTGCAACGAACATAGCCATGGGTTCACCAAATAAAATAATTTCAGACACTTAAGCCTCATCTCCTCTCATTGCTATAGCTTCATCATATAAAGCTTTTGCTGTTTTGCTGTTATGGGGATATAAAAGCAATATATCAAACAGATTAGGGTAGTAGGACAGCTTGAGTAATTCTCTGGCAAATGCCATTGCTGCAATCTCACCAGGAGCTACAAGTCCTGAATGATATTTTATTGGGCCAAGCTCCCAAAGCAGTATTTTTGCTGTCCTTGTATATATATCCCTATTATTATCTTCTATGAAATGAAACATTTCATGTGCTATAAGAACATCTTCAATTTTTACCCCACCCAGCATCATATTAAGATTCTCGTTTTTAATCAGCTCTTCAGCTTTTCTTACGTTCTTCATGTATACAGATATATTATTAGGAGAATTAAATCTGGCGAATAAAATATAGTCCTTGCTACCCTCATCCTCCAATTCAGAAACTTTTATACCAAGAAGCTGCGCATATTCCATAGGAGATTTGATTCCATATTTTTCTCTGAGCAACAAGGCCTCATGATATCCACATTCATTAGCCTTTTCAATCATATCTTTCTTTTCCTGCCTAGATACCTTATTATGAATAGGATCCCTATTAAAAGTGTAGCTGCCCCATTCATATTTGTCGAGTAATTTTAATTCTCTAATTAAATCTTTTATCATAAATCATTCTCTGCTCCAACTATTATAACTTTTTCATTGGGTTCCAAAAGCATTGTCTCTGTTTCCATAACCATAAATAGCTGATCAATACTCATCATACCGGAATAATCAAGGACCTTTCCCCCAATGCATAGATAAATATCAGGGGTCAACCTTATCTCGCTCTTATAAACTGAAAGTTTATCCCACATCTCCGCAACTACATCGCGAATTTCATTTGACTGGCACAGCCTGCCAACGCCGTTTCCTCTCTGTATCTTGATAAAGCCCTTTTTATCAATAACTCTAATCTGCCTCTTTCCTGCTTTTTCATCCTTTGCTGCTGCAAAAACATAGAATACATTGTTATTGCATTCAGTTTCTAGTGCTTCCTTAGGCACACCAATGGACTTGGCTGCAATTTCCTTAGCCTCATCCTCTGTAATTGTCTTTAGAAGATCAGTTGTCTGAACCTCTGTGGAACCTAATGCAATGGCTGTTATTTTTGAGGTTTGAGAATCGATTTCAATTTGTACTTCAATACTGTCTGGGACAGCACCGCTGGCGATGGCCATATTTGCCGCCTCATTTTTCAAATCTGATATATTCTTTGAGGTTGGGTTCGGTATAACTCTTTCAACAACATCCCTAACCATTGCCAAGGCAACGCCTATGGAGGAAATAACCTCTGCATTTTCAGGTATGCTGTATTCCAAACCCATATTTTTTGCTGTATATGGCAATAGTGCAGCAGCACCGCCTCCAACGCCAACAAGTGAAATCTGGTCCTTTTCAAGCTTATACTTTTCAGCAAGGGATTCAATAACAGGTTTTATTTTTTCAAAGGATTTCTGGAGTATTTGCCTTGCTGTCTCTTCAACTGAAATTCCAAGGTATTTTGCGAGCGGTTCCATAGCTTTAACTGCAGATTTTGCATTACCATAGGAGTAATCCTCGGGTTTTACAATGCCCAGTACATTTGCAGCACAACTGTTTGTAATGGTAACTCTTTTACCGTTTTTTAGCTTTATAGATACATAATCTGCAGGGTCTCCCTTTTTAGGCGAGAAGAATTCAAGTTCGGGTTCAACAATTTCCTCCTCTGGAGTGTAAACAGAGTAGGAAATACCTGCGATATGGGCACTTCTCGGTCCAACATCAACTATACCGCTTTTATCTGCCCTTACCATGCTTCCTCCTGCAACACCAAGAACCCGGACATCAAGTGAGCTTATGTATGTGGAGTGGCCTCCAACAATGGCATAGTCAACTGCAGGTCTTCCATTTTTAATAACACCTATATTTGTACTTGTTCCTCCAACTTCAAAGTAAACCCCATTTGAAGCCCTAAGGTACATAAGTGCACCAACAACACTGGCTGCAGGGCCTGACAGCATGGTTAGAACCGGACGCTTTTTCATCTCTGAAATGTCCATAACTCCGCCATCTCCACGCATTATCATAAGGGGCACCTTTATACCTGCTTTTCTAACGCTGCTTTCAGTACTGGTAGCAGTTTCAAACATCTTTGGGAGAATACTTGCATTTATTGCAGCAGTTCTTGTTCTTCTAGTTAAGCCATAAAGCTTGCTTATATCAGAAGCTACAGTTACCGGGATATTTTTTTCCTCTGCAACTGCCTGAACCTGCTCCTCCTCACTGATATCGTCAACGCCAAATGCCTCGGAAGCTACGATAACAGTAGCACCCTTATCCATTAGCTCCTTAACTGCATTTGCTATTGTATCCTTGTTTATTGTTTTCTTTTTCAAGTAGGTATGGTGAATTTTAATAACCTTTCCAGTTCCAAGGTCAATGTCATCTATCTTAGTCTGCTTTTTTGAGAGCAGTCCTTCAAAGCCTCCTCCACCCATTCCGATTATCCCAACCTCTGCAACGTCCCCTTCCAGCAGTGCATTTGTTGCCTGGGTTGTACTGTGTGCAATAAAGATAACCTCATCTGGATCAATATTATTAGCATCAAGACATTTTTCAAAAGCTTCTATAACACCAGCTGAAACTCCAAGTTCATTATCATGGGATGTCATAACCGACGCTTTACCAATAATCTCATGGGTATCATTATCAATAGCAACTGCCTTTGTATGAGTACCTCCTACGTCAATACCAACTCTAACTGACCTGTTTGGCATGTTTTATTCCCCCTCTATTTTAGTTGTTTAAATATGTGGGATAATTCCAATGAAATACTTTGCAATATTATTAAAATATAAAGATTATATTGCAGTAGCAGGCCTCCATGGGTATATAGTTTCTACATAGGCAAACATGAAGACTGCCACAACAATATAACGGTATATTTTTTGTAGTAACTAACCCGAAGATTTACTTCTACAGACTAGCTACTGGCTTAAAAGTTCCTATCTCCCAAACATTATATATACTACTAAAGTATTTGCAATACAAATCAGCCATGCCCAGAATACGCCTGATTTTAAGAACTCCTTAACGCTAACCTTAGAATAGTTAAGCGCCCATAGGTTCCAAGATTGTGTCGGGCAAGCAGAAATATTCATTGTAATTGTTGGTATATATATTAATGGGAACAATAATGTCGGAGTAAAACTTCCGATTGCATTAAGTATTCCAAGAGTTGCAGAACCAGCACCAAATACTGTTAAAGGTCCTCTGAATAATCCAAGCGGTGCGGCAACTGCAAATAGTATGCAAAGGAATAAAGTGCTGGTTGGCATTACTCCACCTAATACTGCCTGGAAGAATGGAGCATCCAGTCCTGATACCTTATTAAACATTGGTAGTATGAACAAAAAACCAAGTAATGAAGCAACGTCTACAACACCATCATAAAATGTCTTTGTAACAATTTTTTCTGTTTCCTTAAATGATGTAAGCTTCCCACAAACAAATAATGCATAAAATACTGCAACAATAAATGCAGGTATTGGCTGCCATTTGAATACTATTGCTAAAAGTACTGGAATAATTGGTGTAATTAAAGCTATTGCTGGAACATGCTGCGCTGTTGTTCCTGGGCTTGAAGCTGCCCAGGCATGATTTACTGCACTCCTCTTAAGCCTTACAGCAAGCATTATTATTGTAACTAATAACTGAATTCCCATTGCAACAAATCCGAATCTTAAATAATTAGCATCATATGGGAAACCTTCGAATATACCCTGCATTTGTTTAAATAAAACAATATTTACATACATGCCAGAACCAACTGACATTAGATATGAACTAACTGCAAGTGGCTTTGGAACTCCAAGTGATAAAAGGATTGGAAGTACTATAACACCTATGGCAACAACTGCACCTGCGCCAAAGGTACTGGTAAAAATAAGGCCCGTTACAATTGATAATAATACTGTTGTAATAAATGGTTTATCCCCGCCAAGCTCAACGGTTTTTCTAATGATAGTAGCTGCAATACCAGTATCAACAAGGACTCTCCCAAACCAGCTACCAAAAATAACTACAACCGCAGTTGCTCCCCAGCTTTCTGGGCCCCCCTGAAATACTTGGGTCTGAGCTACATCCCAGGTAATGGTTCCACCTATCATACCAAGTACTACCCATATTACACTCATAATCAAAAAGCCCAGCATAAGGTTTCCACCTTTAGCTGCATAATAAATCAATCCGAAATAAGATATCAGAAGCAAAATACCGATAATAACCTGTAATGACATATCGTTCCCTCCTCCAATTTTCTCCTTGCGTGATTTTGATTAACTTTTGATGGTCTTTAATACATTAGTACGGGTTTTAAAATATTTGTTATATATCACCTCCATACAAAATGTTAGTAAGTATTAGTTGGTCTAAAGTATTTTGTCAATTTCTGATTTCAACCTTACAAGAGAATCCGGTGAACATGGGTATTCTATAGCTACTGGAATATCTTTGTTAAAAATTCCAAGTATCCTTCTCCAGGGAATTACTCCCTCATCTAAATAGACCGCCTGGGGCTTATCCCATGAGACTACATCCTTTAAGTGAATGTAGGTAACATAAGGCTTTAAAATATTTGCATTTTCTATTGGGTCCTGCTTCTGCCAAAGCCAATTTCCAATATCAAATGTGCAACCAAGTTTCATCCCAAGCTTTTTTGCTAGCTGTAAAAATTCATTTATCTTTTCAACTCTTCCATTTTCTTTAGTCTGGTCATTTTCTACCGTAAGTACTATTGAATATTTACTGCAAAGTGAATTGATAATGGAAACATCCTCAGGGCTAATGGAATTATAATCTCCAATATTTAACTTAATATTTTCACAGGCCATTTTGTTTGCTTCCATAAAATAATGCTCAATTTTATTAACATTCAATGCCCCATTTATATAAAGGTAATCAGGAACAGAGTAGAAAAGAGTGATTTTGAGCTCCTTGGAAACAGCTTTTATTTCGTTAAGTTCAGCATCAAAATTTTTAATAAACTCTCTTCTAAGTTCTGCATTTTTAATCCCTGCAGAATGGATACTTTTAAGTAAATCAGACTGTTTTACCCCATTTTTTAAATCATCTAGGAAAACAAGCGTGTTTATTACAATGTTGTTTTTTTCCATAGCAGCCCTCCACTATTAGTAATACTGTTTTAAAACAAATGCCTAGAGGTACTACTTTAGTGCATCAATAAGCATCTGACATCTTGACCTTAAGACATCAAGATTTGTTTCATCAATGCCCTTTGTTAAATAACCTCCAACGCCAACAGCAAAGGCTCCCTTTTCAAACCATGTCTTTATATTATTATGATCTACACCACCTGTTGGCATCATATCGATAAACGGGAGTGGGGTTTTTATTGATTTAATTATTCCCGGATTTATGTATTCTCCAGGAAATAGCTTAACCACATCGCTTCCAAGCTTGTAGGAATTGTATACTTCAGTTACAGTGCCTGCACCCATTGAGCAAAATACACCATGCTTTTTGCAAAAGGCACCTACTTTCTCAACTATGCAGGGTGATACTATAAAATCGGCTCCATTTTCAAGTGCATCCTTTGCCTGACTGGACTCTAAAACAGTGCCGGCGCCAATTATTGCGTTTGGATTTTCTGCCTTAAGTTCTTTTATTAATCTGGGCGCATCCTTTACGGTAAATGTAATTTCTAGAACATCAATTCCTGATTGAATTATGGTATTACATATAATTTTTGCCTTAGAAAAATCATCAGAGCGTATTACTGCGATAATTTTGTTTCTAATTTTTTCTTTTGCAGTTGTTTTATCCATTGTATAACTGATTTTTATACTACAAAATCAGTTTTACCTCCCTTCCTTTATTGAGTTAATATTATTCTGAGTCACCTATTATAAGCTTTGCCTCTAGCTCTATATATTTAGGTTTTTCTTTTCTTTTACCGTTAATTCTTTTTATAAGCATTTTGGCAGATTCGACACCAACATCATAGGAATGCTGTGATATAACAGGTATTTTAGAATAAGCAAGCCTTGCCCATCCCCAATCTTCATAACCGCAGACGTAAAAATCCTCTGGTATTTTATAGTTACATTCCTGTATTCCTTGAAGAACATTTAATAAAACAACTCCGTTTGCGGTAAAAATTGCCTTCAGTTTATTTCTATATTCAGTATTAAATTTTTCAATTGCTTTGATGGTAGTATTTTTATCACCCACATCAATTGTATAGACTAAATTACTGGCATCGATATTCAAGAACTCTTTCATTGCATCCAAATACCCTTTTTGCCTAAGATGTCTGGCACTATTTCTTTCCGGGTCTTGTGTAATGAAGGCAATGTTCTTATAACCCTTGTCTGCTAAAAATTTTATTGTATCAAAGGTAATACTATAGTTATTTGTTGCCACAGAATCAATTTTTAGTTCATCCATTATTCTATCTGCCATTACAATGGGAACTCTGTTTTCATTAATATCAATTAAAAGCTCATTATTATACCCAGTGGTATTTACTACAATTCCTTCAACCTTGTTATCAAGCAAGGATTCCAGGTATTCTCTTTCCTTTGCAGGATCATTATCTACATTGGAGATAATCACCTTATAGCCGTTGGCCTGGCAGACATCTCCAATTCCTTTAAGCAGTATTGAAGAGAACTGGCTGGCAATGTCAGCAATTATAACACCAATCAGTCCGCTTTTGTTTGATTTTAAAGTTTGGGCAACGCTGCTTGGCCTGTATTTAAGCTCCTCAATAACATTCTGTATGCGTTTTCTTGTATCCTGTGACATATAGTCAAATTTCCCATTCAAATATCTTGAGATTGTTGTCTTGGATACATTTGCCGCTTTTGCGACATCATTTATAGTTATTACATCCTTCTCAAATTTCATAGTACCACCTCACTTAGTTAATCAGTTAACGCAATCAGTTAACGAAACCGGTAAACTAATCTTTAAATCAATAATACTATAATTATTATCTAAAATCAATAGATATTTTTCAAAAATACGCAATAGTATGAAAATAATATAAAATAGAATCTTTTTTATACAAAGAACCTTATAAATAAGAAAAGGGAGCAAATGATTTGTCTTTTTATTATCATCTTCTATATAGTAATGAACATTTATGTCATATCGTATAAAATTATGCTGTATTAAAGCCACAGTTTATATGGTATAATTCCCATAAATCGAAAAGTACTCAATAAATTACTTACATAAGCCGCAAGTTATTATAACAAGCTAGATTTCATATGTTTGTATAAATTAAAGAGATGAATTATCAAACAATAATGAAGCCGATTATGATTACCTTTTTGGTGAGGGAACGGCTTTATATTTAAAAGCACTAATAGGAAATAGGGTTTTTGATAAAAATGAAAATTTGGAGGAAGGTTTTAAAAATATAAGGGCAGCACTAGAATATGCAGTTAAGTCTGAGAAGCTTATAGTGAAAGTTTATACAAAAGCGTATTCTGGAATTACGAATAATGATGCTGAGGAGGTTATAGGTGATTTAATAGAGGAAGAAAGATCCCATACAGATTATTCCCAAATGCTTGCCAGGGAGTTGGACTAGCATATAATTAATAAAGAGAAAAAAGCGAGAACTATATAAGAAGCATATATTTAGTGCCAGGTATTTCTTACTTTATTCAGTATGGAAACTTTTACTTCTAAATTTTTGACTTTATAATTGCCATATTCTTACTAAATGTAGGCTGAATTTTAAACATTTTTTCGCAATGAGGCAAATCTATAAAGCAGGTATATTTTAAAGATTTTAATTCTTAATGCCTGTTTTTACAACATATTTACCGTATCACCCTCTAAATGGGGTATATAAAAAGCATTAAAAATTAAGCTAATATTTAACTCTTTTATCTCCAACCCTCTTTGTAATTTTAACTTGATCAAAGTATTCAAGTAGGGATACAGCATATTTTCTGCTTGTGGATAGTAAATCCCTATATTCAGCTAGAGTAATCTCTTTATTCTGATTTAGATAATCGTTAAGTAGGTTTATGGAGTTTTCATATGCCTTCTTGGAAAGTATAAATTCATCATTTATTTTTATAAGCTCTCCAGTATCTATAAGAAGCTCAAATACCATTTTAACATCATCAATACGGTTATTCGGTATATCTTTTTTAATGCTTTCAATTACATCATTGGTTTTTGGAGGTTCCATACCTGAAGCATTGTATATATCTATAAACTTATTTTTTATATCTTCCTGTATCTTAGTTAAAGATACATTGAAATCATATAATGATACATATTTATTGTTGGTTTTAATTAACTTATCACACTCTAGTATATGAAGATAATCATCAAATATCTTCTGCTTTATATTATTATTGAATATTTTACTCTTTATTTCTTCCTTAGAGGTGCCAACCTTTAGAGGATTTTTTTTATGAAATACTTCTAGCTGCTCTTTAATCCTCTTATATTGGTTGTCTAAATAATCCCTATGGCAATATAATGTACCTTCACTGGTTTTAAACCCAATTACCTTCTTTTTATCTTGAAGCATCTTTATATTCTTTTCTATATCAATACTTTTAATACCTGAGATGTTTGCTATAGCATTTATACTTAAAAATGATGAGCTATTTTTTAATATTATCTGCTCAATTACTTCTTCTGGAGCACCTTTTTCTTCTATTGATAGCTCTTCTATTACTTTTTTATCAAATCTTTTTCTTTTTGGAGGATTTGGGTTTATTATAATTCCTCCACCTATTGTATACATTGGAGAATAGGTTCTTATAACATATCTATCTCCTCTTTTGGCTGCAATAGAATCTTCTAGAGATATCTGCACAAGGGCCGTGTCACTTGGATTTAACACATCTTTATCAAGCAGTATAACTCTTCCTAAAACTTCTTTTGTTCCATGATATATTTTAACCCTTTCTCTATTTTTAAAAGGCTTTTGTGCATCCTTTAAGTAGTTTAGACGGCAATCTATCATTGTTGACGGCTCCATGGCCCCTATCTCACCTAATGTGTCTCCTCTTTTTATATTGGCTGACTTTATGCCTGATAGATTTATTGCAACCCTCTGTCCTGCAAAGGCGGATTCCACAGTGGTATCGTGTACTTGTATATTTCTAACCCTTGCCTCTATACCTGAAGTATATATTTCTACCTTATCCCCATTAGATATGATTCCCCCCATTAAAGTTCCAGTAACCACTGTTCCAAATCCGCTTACAGTAAATACCCTATCAACGGGAAGTCTAAAAAAGTCACTTGTATTCTTTTCAGTTACATCTTCAGATAAAGAATCAATAGCCTTTATTAGTTCATTAATACCTTCTTTTGTTGTAGAAGATACAGGGATAATCTGTGCATCCTTTAGAAAAGTACCTTGTAAATACTTTTGAGTGTCCTCAATAACTACATTAAGCCATTCCTCATCCACCATGTCTTTTTTGGTTATTACAACTATACCCTTTTCCACTCCTAAAAGGGATAGTATATTTAAATGTTCCCTCGTTTGAGGCATTACTCCTTCATCGGCGGCAATTGTTAAAAGTACTATATCTATTCCACTTGCGCCAGCAAGCATATTTTTTATAAACTTTTCGTGGCCAGGAACATCTACTATTCCAACTCTTTTGCCTGAAGGTAGGTCAAAGTAAGTAAAACCTAAATTAATAGATATTCCTCTCTCTTTCTCTTCTCTTAAAGTATCAGTTTCTCTTCCAGTGAGAGCCTTTATAAGTGTTGTCTTTCCATGATCTATATGTCCCGCAGTTCCCACAATAATGTGCTTCATTTTTATTCCTCCTATAAAACCTCAACTAAAGCATCCCTTATAAGGTTGTACTCATCTATGCTAATGGTCCTTACATCAAGTAGTATTCTATTTTTTCGTATTCTAGCTATTATAGGGGTTTGTGCATATCTTAGCTTTTCTTCTAATTTATTTGGTGAAATAAAATATGGCTTTATACTTACCCCATAGGTTGGAAGCATCTCAAGAGGCATTGATCCTCCTCCAACTTCAGAATACTCATGAACAATACCTATCTCTGCTTTATCGCCTATAGAGGTCTTAAGCATACCTAATAGCTTGTTTGCATTTGATTCAAGTTCATTTAAGTCCTTAGTTATCATATTAAGAGTTGGTATATTATTAATTGCAGTTGATTCATCTAAATATAGTTTTAATGTAGCTTCTAATGCTGCTATGGTCATTTTATCAACCCTTATAGCCCTCGTTAAAGGATTTTTCTTCATTTTATCCACTAAAGATTTTTTCCCTACAATAATGCCTGCTTGAGGCCCACCAAGCATTTTATCTCCGCTAAATGTAACAATATCTATTCCTGACTTTATTGATTCCTGCACGGTAGGCTCATAGCTTAGGCCGTATTTCGAGAAATCAACAAAACTGCCGCTTCCAATGTCCTCAAATACTGGTATTCTATTTTGTTTTCCTATTAGGGCAAGATCTCCCCTATCAACAGATTCAGTAAACCCAAGTATCTTAAAATTGCTTGTATGGACTTTAAGAATCAATCCGGTATCCTCACCTATAGCCTTTTCATAGTCTAATATATGGGTTTTATTTGTTGTCCCCACCTCTTTAAGTATTGCACCGCTTTGCTCCATCACCTCTGGTATCCTAAAGGAGCCTCCTATTTCCACAAGCTCTCCCCTTGATACTATGGCTTCTTTTCCCCTGCATAATGTGCTTAATACTAAAAGAACTGCTGCAGCGTTGTTATTTACTACCATTGCTGCCTCTGCCCCTGTTATAGTCTTTATTATGTCTTCTATGTGGCTATATCTTGAGCCTCTAGTTCCCTCATTTATATCATATTCTAGGTTGCTGTAATGTACTGCAACATCCTCTACTGCTTCTATGGCATCTTTGCATAAAATTGATCTTCCAAGGTTGGTATGTATTATGACTCCAGTAGCATTTACTACCCTTTTAAGATTATTTGTTTTGTATCTTTTAGTATATTTTACAGCGTTATCAGCTATATAATCTACATCTATTATATAATCCTTAATCCCCTCTTTAGGGAGGTTTAATATTTGATTTCTTATATCTTCTATAGATTTTCTTACAGATTCAACTATAAATACATATGGTATATATTCTTTAATTTCAGCTATTTTGTCCATATTAAGTATTTCATCAACTTTTGGTATATTGCATAATAAACTTTTTCTATCCATAATAAACAATCCGCCCCCACTCTTATGGTAAAAAGATTTATATGAAGGTTTCAATAATTTTTATGCTTATGCTTGGGTTTTAAGTATTATTAAAACCTTCTATATTTAATCTACATAAATAGAATAATCATTCTTTAGAACTACTTCTCCTATTATACTAGATTTTGTTTTAATTGATTTTAAGTCCTCCATAATATACGGCGCAATACTTTTGTCAACTGATAAAAGTAGGCCTCCAGATGTCTGAGGATCAAATAATATATCTTTTTTAAATTCCTCTATTCCATCTTTAAAATAGTACTTATCCTTTATATGCTCCCTATTTCTATATGCTCCGCCAGGTATTATACCCATTTTTGCAAAATCTTCTGCTCCATCTAGAGTCAATATATCTTCATAATGTATATTTGCAGAGGCACCACTTGATGATACCATCTCATATAAATGTCCCATAAGCCCAAAGCCTGTTATATCTGTGCATGCATTTATATTATATTTATTTGCAATATCTGAAGCATATTTATTTAAATATGCCATATTTAATACGGCATCATCTATATTCTTTTGGGATGCTATTTCACCTTTTATTGCCGTGTTTATTATTCCTATTCCTAGAGGTTTTGTTAATATCAATACATCCCCTGCTTTAGCAGTGGAATTAGACCATATCTTATTGGGATTTACAACCCCAGTCACTGATAATCCATATTTAGGCACCTTATCATCAATAGAGTGACCTCCTACAATAGAAGCTCCAGCTTCTAATACTTTGTCCGCCCCTCCCTTTAAAATATCTCCTAATATATCTATAGGAAGGCAGGTTGGGAAGCATACTATGTTAAGAGCAAATAAGGGCTTGCCCCCCATTGCATATATATCACTTAATGAATTAGCGGCTGCAATTTGTCCAAAAGTATAAGGGTCATCCACTATAGGTGTAAAAAAGTCTAGTGTCTCAATTATTGCAGTTTCATCATTTATTTTGTATACGGCCCCATCATCAGATGTATCAAGACCAACTAGGAGGTTAGGATCTTCAAATTTAGGTAAGCGGCACAGCACCTGTGCCAGGGTCTCAGGCCCTATTTTAGCTGCTCACCCAGCGCTTTCAGTCATTTGAGTCAATTTAAGTTCCTTCATTATGTTCCCCCCTTTTATAATATCTATATCTGATTCTATAACAACCCCCAAAAAGCCGCAACCCATTATTATCAAACTTTTTCTTTTAAGTAACTTCCCGTTTTTAAACTGGATATGTTGAATTTACTTTTTGCTGCTCCAAAATGCCTATTTTTCTCGAATAAGAAAAGTTGACAAAAATAGGCATTTAAGTCGCTGCATACAGTAAACCAACATATCCTAAGGTCAAGCTATATTATAAATTCCGCTGGGTTGTCAATTAACGGTGATTAATTCTTTTATCCTTTCAAAGGTTTTTCCGTTTCCTATTCTTTCTACGTTTGTTATTTCTTCAATTTTTTTATATCTTCCATTTTTCTCTCTATAGTTTACTATATTGTTTGCAATTGTTGGGCCAACTCCGGGGAGAAAATCATCAAGCTCTTTTGCCGTAGCCGTGTTTATATTTATTTTGCCTCCCTTTATAGAGCCTTTTTCAACTGTGTCTTTTTCATCATACCTCTTAAGTATATCTATGTGCTGCTCATCGCTTACCTTTTCTGATAGGTTTACTGAAACTTTATCAGCATTATCTGTAAACCCTCCTGCAGAATCTACAACATCTTTTATTCTAAAGCCTTTTTTCATCTCATAAATCCCAGGGTTATTTACTTCTCCAGTTATATATACACATATTGTCTCTGGCTCTAAGCCTAATCTTTCATCGCTTTCTTTCCTATTTTCTTCCTCATTTTGCTTTGCAACCTTTACACTGCTTTCTTTGTATACAACCATCTTATATACAAATGCTATACCTAATATAATAATCACAGTCAAAAGTATAACCTTTTCTTCTATTTTATTTAGTTTAAACAAAATAAACACCTCCTTGTACAAATTATTACCATTCCCCTCTTGTTTTAACAAAAAGTTAGAAAACATACTATATTTAACTACACAATAAAACCGTTTTTTTGATATACTAATATAGATGGTTATAAGGCATTTGTTAAACTTATGATGAGTTACTAGAAATGTTAGGGAGTGATTTAATGAAGAGAGTGTTAATTAGTATAGTTCTTATTTTATTAGCAACACTTAATAGAGTAGCTTATGCAGCATCCCCTCCTCCGCAAGTTACTGCTGATGGTGCAATACTAATAGACGCTAATTCAGGGAATATATTATTTGAGAAAAATAAGGATACCCGATTTTTCCCAGCAAGCACTACAAAAATAATGACCGCTCTTTTGGTACTTGAGAATTGCAAGCTCGATGACAAAGTAATGGTAGGAACAAAGCCTTCTTCCTTTGTGGATGGTAATAAAATATATATATTTAAAGACGAGGAGTTTACTATTGAGCAGCTTCTTTATGCATTATTACTAGAATCCGCAAATGATGTGGCCATTGCCCTTGCAGAACATGTATCAGGTACTGAAGAGGCTTTTGCAAGCCTTATGACGGAGAGAGCAAAAGAACTAGGCTGTAAAAACACACATTTTGTAAATGCCCATGGACTTGATGATCCAAACCATTATACAACTGCCTATGATTTATCTCTTATTGCAAAAGAAGCCATGAAAAACGAAGATTTTAGAAAAATAATTACTACAAGGTCCTATTTTATACCCCCTACAAACAAACAACCTCTTAAGCGTCCATTGAATTTAAGAAATAATATAGTATTAAATACAAAATATCATGTAGATGGCGCAGATGGTATAAAAACTGGGTATACAACCATTGCTGGCCATAGTTTTGCAGGTTCCGCTTTAAGAGGGGATACAAGGCTAATTGTTGTATTACTTCATGACAAAAAACCCGGGCTGTGGGAAGATGCTCAGGCCTTACTTAATTATGGCTTTGATAACTTTAAAACTGTAAAAAAGGTAAGTGCGGGAGATGTTGTTAAAACAGTTAAAGCAGATGGTACCAATATAGAGATACCATTAATTGCAGGAAAAGACTTTTATTATACTTGTCCAATTGACGAAGATGTAGAAATCTCAACCAACACATCCCTGCCAAGAGGCTTAAATGGCACTATATTTAAAGGGCAGAAATTAGGTTATGAAGAGTTTATTTCAAATGGTACTAAAGTAGGTTCTATAGATCTTTTAGCAGGTAATGAGATGCCTGCCACCATATTACATAACTACAATAATGATTGTAAAAGCAAAATTAACAAATCTTATAGCCCAATTATGGTAATACTCTCAGTAGGAGCAATTACCTTCACAATACTAAGTACCATAAATTATACAATCAAAAGAAGAAGATGGAGCAAATAACGCCCCATCTTCTTCTTTTGATAAATTACAAGACTAAATTAGACTGAAAAGTAAAAATGGGTCTAATTTATCTTTTAATTAAGTTCCATCTTCTTTTAAATGGCTATGTTTTAATACAGTGCTGATTTCAGGATATGTTGGTTTACTGGAGCAGTGAAAGTCAACCAACATATCCGGTTTAAAAACGAGAAGTTACTTAAAACATAGCCGCTTAAATTAACCCTTACATATTATAGCCTCTATTTCAATGTCTGCATCCTTTGGGAGTTTTGCTACTTGTATACAAGATCTGGCAGGCTGATTTTTGTCAAAGTATTTACCATATACCTCATTTACAGCTCCGAAATCATCCATATTTTTAATGTATATAGTAGTCTTAACAACGTCTTCTAAAATACATCCTTCTTCTTTGGCAATAGCTATTATATTCTCTATGCATTGAGCAGTAGCTTTTTTTATATCTCCATATACTATTCCCCCTGAGACAGGATCAGCTGGCAGCTGCCCTGATGTAAATATAAACCCACCAGCTTTTATAGCTTGAGAATATGGACCTATAGCTGCGGGAGCCCCGTTTGTGTTTATTACACCCTTTTCCATACTATTCCTCCTCGTAAAGTTAAAAATTAACTACCTCTGCATCAGCCCAAAGTCTTTCAATGTCGTAGAACTCTCTATCTTCATTATGAAAAACATGAATAATTATATCTCCAAAATCTAGTAATATCCATCTTGCAGTATCATATCCTTCTCTATGGCTAATAGGAAATCCACTTTCTGTTAGCTTATCTTCTATCTCGTCAGCAATAGCTTTTACCTGAGTAGAAGAGTTACCACTACAAATTATAAAATAATCTGCTATTGGAGATATGTCTTTTATATCAAGAACCTTTATATCTATTGCCTGTTTATTCTCTGCTGCATTACAGGCAATAGATATAGCTAATTTTGAATCTAATACCAAATGCTCCCCTCCTATTTTTCATATTCTTTTGTATCCTATTTTAGCACATTTTGTTTATCTAAACCAATTATAACAACAATATCTGCTTTAGAAAGAGAATCCTGATCCTTTTTAATGTTTCCAATATCTGTCTCTTCTGAAACCTGAGATGCATAACCTCTTTTTAATGTTCTATCTATAATATGGGATGTTCGCATCTCTACACCGCTTATATTACCTACACTAATCACATTGTACCCTTTTTTCCCTAGTTGATCTCCTAACTTTGAAGCTGCTCCATCTATTCCTGATCCGTTAAATATCTGCACATTTATATCCTTAGGGTTTATATTCTCTTCCTTTACACCTGAAGTTTTCCATCCAAGGTGTGCTATTATATCTGCGTTCTGTTCTGGCTCATATAAGAAGTACCATATTCCATTTACTCTCTTACTTTCCCCATTCAGTGTGAATTTTTGAATGGACTCTGTTTTTATTTTAGGAATATCCTTTGCAAGATTTAGCATTGTCATGGGAGACATATTTGTCTCTATATATTCAGGCAACATCTTTGCAATTGAAGGCATTTTGGTTACTGGAAGAGTTTTTACCTTTTCAAATATCTTTACCATAAACTCTTGCTGGGTTTTTATTCTGCCAATATCTCCTTCTGCATACCCTGTTCCATCGTTATTTTTTCTCCACCTTATAAACTTTTCTGCATTTTCGCCATCTAAATGGGTCTGCTTACCTTTTTTAAAATGAATATGCAAATTCTGTGATTCCGCATCATAGTCCATATCAAATGGAATTACCACATCAATTCCACCCACAGCATCTACTAAAGCTCTAAATCCTTCATACTCAACCGCTGCATAATAGTTAATAGGTATGCCAAGCATATCTTCTACAGTTTTAATTGAAAGCTCTACTCCTCCATACACACTTGCAGCGTTTATTTTGTCATAGCTTCCATTTAGCTTAACCCTTGTATCTCTTGGTATTGAAACAATAGAAACCTCTGAGAGCTTAGGTTCATAGTGTATAACCATCATGGTATCAGATCTTTTAGGGCTGTTTTTAGAATCTACTGTTCCTATATCCATTCCTAAAAGCAATACATTTATTGGCTCCCCCGATTTTGATTCCTTAGTAGGTATTAAACTTTCATTACCATCATTTTTAAGTGAAAAACTCTTTAAATAGAAATAAACTCCAGTACCACCTATTATTATTGCCATTATTAGAACTATAGCAATAACTTTTAATGCCTTTTTCATTATGATCCTCCCATTTTTGCCACCTAAGGCTTTAGCCTTATAATGTCCGATAAATTACCTAGATACAATCAATAATCAGTGAATTTCTTGCTTTAATAGTTTTAATATCAATAAGAAGTCCTCTTTTTATAACAAACTCTATCGTGTTGTTTAATGCTAACATCAAACCCTCATCTATATTTTTATAAGCAGCTCTTCTAATATCATAAACATTAGGGAAATCCCTATTAGGCTCAATATAATCTGCTAAATATATTATTTTATCTAGCAGGGACATATTCTCGCAGCCTGTGGTATGATACTTAATTGAATTTAAGGTTTCCTCATCATCAACTAAAAATTCCTCTTTTGCAATAATTGCTCCTACAGGTCCATGTAATAGATTAGGCTGAGCTCTTGATACATCATCTATTTCTATTCCATTTTTTTTAGCTATCTCAATCAATTTCTCATCTGAAAAGCATTTTGCGCAATCATGTATAAGACCTGCAATTTCTGCTTTTTTAACATCAGCGTTATTTATTTCTGCCAGCTTTTTTGCTGTTTCACAAACACCAATGGAATGACTTAATCTATCCTTATCAAGCATGGTTTCAAGTTTATTTAGAAAAAATTCATTCATTATGTCCACCTCTATTTTGATATATAGCATGCTTCCTTATATATGCTTCAACATGTTCTGGAACTAAATACTTTATAAAGCTTCCTTTCATAACTCTTTGCCTTATATCTGTCGAAGATATGGCAATATCAGGAATCTCTAGTATGTTTATATTGCATTTATGATTACTTTTTATAGTATTAATCTCTTCTTCTAATTCCTTTTTATTATATCCAGGCCTTGTTACTGCAATAAACCTGCATACAGATAAAAGCTCATCTGCATCTTTCCAAGTCAATATATCATATACCGCATCCGCACCTGTTATAAAGTATATATCCGTCCCCTTCGAAGATACAGAAACAAATTCTCTAATTGTATCTATTGTATACGTATAGCCATCCCTATCAATTTCCATCCTTGATACATCAAAATATTTATTCGATGCTGTTGCCATCTGAACCATGTTGTATCTATCCTCTTTTGATGTAACCCTTCTTTTATCTTTATGAGGGGGATTCCCTGAAGGAAGAAATATCACCTTATCTAAGTTGTATTTTTCTCTAACCGTTTCAGCTGCAATAAGATGCCCAAAATGTATAGGATCAAAAGTACCTCCCATAATAGCTATCCTTTTATTGTCTTGTAATATATATTTAATTCTATTTTCTATCATTATAAGCACCGCCTAAAAACCTTACTTTAAAATTTATTCTACACTATTTTAATAAATTTATCATTAATAATATTAGGACATGGGCTGTAACATTAAAAAAAGGTCCCCAAAAGATTATATCAAACAATGGAAACCTTATGTGAAGTTAATAATTTGCTTACATGCTTTATGCTTTGTGCCTTGGATTTAATGAAACAACATTGATTCCTTTTGCAACAGCCATCTGTATATCAACTTCAAACTGCTGTGTAAAAGCCTCTATCCTTGAATATACATCACCCTCATAGGTTGACACATATTTAGGAGGCAGATGGTTTAATGCATAGGCAACAACATCGTCCTGACAATCCTTACAAGTGCATACACCTTGTTTTTCCATTGTAGCTACTAAATTCTTACGTACAGCATCCTCCATTATATTCCTTATACCAGAATCACACCGCATCTTTTGAATATCTCCCATTGTATACACCCCTTTTATTTTTGCATTAGCTTTCTAACATATCAATTTTCGTATTTAACAGTAATTGGCGTGTTTTCTATAACATGATCAACGCTATCTATATATAATGGTTAAATAATATGTTTATTATTTAACCATTATATATATTCAATATGCTATTACAATTTCCTTTATTTTATAAAAAAAACACCATTTAAGGTGTCTTTTTTTATAAAATAATCTTAGGATTTTCTTCTGATCTTTTATATATTATGAATTTATTGCCTATAACCTGAACAGGCTCTGCCCCTATTTTTTCACATATGAGATTACATGCACTTCTTGGGCTTATGCTTGCATCGCTATTTTTTAGTATGCTTATCTTTATTATTTCCCTAGCATTTATGGCGTCCTCAGCCTGTTTTATTACATTATCGTCAATACCATCTTTCCCAATAATCATTATAGGTTCAATTGTATTTGCAATAGAACGTAAATGCGCACGTTGTTTACTTGTTATCATGTTATCACCTTATTCTATAAAATCAAACTCAAAGTCATTCATCCTAACGGTATCACCATCAGTAATTCCCATTCCTTTAAGCTCTTCTATTATTCCTTTTGATCTTAATATCTTCTGGAAATACCTTAAAGACTCATTATCATGAATATTAATTCTTCTAAATACCCAATCCACAAAAGGCCCTGTAATTACGTATACTCCATCGTCCATAGATATTTCATATCCTTTTGTATCATTGTTTTTCTCCAAATTAAAATAGCCTTCCTCTTCAGTTACATTCACAAATTTAGGAACATCTGGTATCTTGCCTAACATATCAGATACATATAGCAATAGCTCTCTTAACCCCTTATTAGTTGCTGCAGAAACCTTGAATACCTTAATTCCCCTTTTTCCCATCTCTTTTTCAAATAGCTCATAGTTTGCATCAGACCCTGGTATATCGCTTTTATTAGCAGCTACTACCTGTAATTTTGATGATAAATCTATATCATAGAGCTTTAATTCCTCGTTAATTTTGTCAAAGTCTTCTATAGGGTTTCTTCCTTCGATTCCTGAAATATCAACAACATGTATAAGTATCTTTGTTCTTTCTATGTGTCTTAAAAATTCATGTCCAAGCCCTATTCCCTCGTGGGCTCCCTCAATAAGCCCTGGAATATCTGCAAGTACAAAGCTCTTTATGCCAGGCACATCTACCACTCCAAGGTTAGGACTAAGAGTTGTAAAATGATAATCAGCTATTTTAGGCTTTGCCGCAGTTACCATGGAAAGGATTGTAGACTTACCTACATTAGGGAAACCAATAAGGCCCACGTCAGCAAGGAGCTTTAGTTCAAGAATAACAAATCTCTCTTCTCCTTTTTGCCCTGGTTCTGCAAAGTTTGGTGCTTGCCTTGTAGGAGTAGCAAATCTTGCATTGCCTTTTCCTCCCCTTCCTCCTTTTGCAATTATAACCCTTTGGTTTTCTTCCGTTAAATCTGCAATAATTTTTTTAGTTTCCTCGTCCTTTATAAGGGTCCCTGATGGTACTTTGATTACTAAGTCCTCTCCGCTTTTCCCGAAGCAGTTGTTTGTTCCTCCGTTTTCTCCTCTTTGGGCTATATGCCTTCTCTTATATTTAAAATCCATAAGAGTCCTCATATTTGGATCCACGACAAATACTATATCTCCGCCTTTGCCTGCGTCTCCCCCGTCTGGGCCTCCTCTTGGAACATACTTCTCTCTTCTAAAAGAAACTGCCCCATCTCCCCCGTCTCCTGATTCTATATATATTTTTGCTGTATCTATAAACATAATATTCACCTTCAATAAAACTTAAATATAGTTGTTAAAATATTGAGCATATTAAATATATTATGCTTAGTATTAACATTTTTATAGTATATTACACAATATTTATTATGTCAAACGCTTCAAATCATCACATTTAACCAGTCCCACCTTAAAAAGCAATTCATAATTATCCATTTCCAGGTAAACACTATTACCCACTTTTTTAATATTCTCTATGGTATCTTTTATTTTTTTGTCTATACAGTTGTTTATTGCCTTATCTTCCACAGGTGGCAATTTATCCACTGAGACAGTATAATTACTACTTGAAAGCTCAATATATAATATATTATCTTCATTAAATATATCTATGTACGCCATCTTGTCTCCGCAATTAGCTTGTTCTAAAATCTTTTCAAATAGTATGTCCAAATAATTGAATACATAATTGCAGCCTATAAAGTAATCATCCCTCACAAATCCTACGCTAGATTCAAAATCTATATTTACATCAATATTAAAAGCCTTAGCTATATTTTTATATAAGAATATGCATAAGGAGGGATTTCCTATCTTAAATATACTATTATATATATTTGCTCTTTTATTTAATTCCCTGATATAATCTTTAGCCTCATTTACCCTGCCAATCTGCAAATATCCCCAAATAACTTGTATATCATTAGCAAAATTATGTCTTTGCTCTCTTATGTTTACTAAGATATCCTTATCCATATTTAGCCTTGTATCGTTATAAATAAATTCAAGATCATTAAACTTATCATCCATAATATCACCGCTTATTCTTTATTCTCATAGCATGTTTATTTTATCATATTATACAAATATTGGCTATAGATTCGGTTAAGCTGTTATTAAATTGTAATACTTGTAACAAAAAAGGTTTCTGCGTATTGCAATTATATACAGCACCTTTAAATAAGTTAAGGAAATAATTGTATATAAGGGCAATATCAGAAACCTTTATATAGATTCACTATAAAATCTTTGCTATTATTGTACTGCCTCTTCAACAGGATGGATGCTAACCTGCTTTTTTTCTCTGCCTTTTCTTTCAAACCTTACAATTCCATCCTCTTTTGCAAATAGAGTATCATCCTTACCCTTTCCTACATTGATTCCAGGATGGATCTTTGTACCTCTTTGCCTTACAAGTATATTACCTGCAAGTACAAATTGTCCATCAGCCCTTTTAACACCAAGACGTTTAGATTCACTATCCCTACCGTTTCTAGAACTTCCGACACCTTTCTTATGAGCCATTTATTGCACCTCCTACCCTCTCATATTCCTATCTTAAGTGGTAACCATATTATTTACGCATTGATACTTTCAATTAAAACTTTTGTGTATGGTTGACGATGTCCTTGTTTTTTTCTGTAATCTTTTTTAGCTTTATATTTAAATACAATGACTTTTTTCTCTTTTCCATGGGCTAAAACTTTACCAGAAACTACAGCACCTTCAACAACAGGTTTTCCTACTGTAAGTTTTCCGTCATTTGATATTGCACATACTTCGTTAAACTCAACAGAAGAATCAACTTCAGCATCAAGTTTTTCAATGTATATTACATCGCCTTCTTGAACTTTGTACTGTTTTCCACCAGTTGCTATAATAGCATACATAAACTACACCTCCCCTATCCAGTCTCGCCGTATCAGGTACATATGGCCTATATGGCATATGTTTTTGAACCCTTAACGTGCGGCTCACCGAGAAATTATAGCATAATCAAATTTTAATGTCAATATGCTATTTCTCCAAATAGCTTAGCTCTATCAATACTTTTTTGGGTTTTCCCTGGCCATCATACTCTATGTTTTCTATTGATCCATTAAATAGATTAGGCTTATCTGATTTATTTAAATATTTAGTTTCTATTGCATTTATTCCAACTTTATCTCCAACTTCAAAAGGCTTAATTATACTATTAACCTTTGAATCGTCATTTAATAACTTTATATTTACATCTGAATACTTCATATCAAAAAGTCCTTTTATATATACCTTTTTATTATATTTTTCTTCAATGTGAGTAATGCTTTGATGGTGCTCTTCTAGATATCTTGCTATATTTATATTCACCTCAACCATAACTCCTAAAACATCAGTAGATTTAAAGATTCTCTCTACATCTCTCTCTATATCTTTTATAATGGATTCTTCATCTAAAATCATGCCGCTTCCTTGGCATAGGGGACACCTTTTTTCGAGTATGGCGCTTAATTTCTTTCCTACCTTTTTTCTTGTCATTTCAACTAATCCAAGAGAAGTTATTCCTAAAACATTGCTTCTTGTTCTATCCTTTTTAAGTTCCTTTTTTAAAACGTCAATTACCTTATATTTATCTTCTTGAGTGGTCATATCAATATAGTCAATTATTATTATACCGCTTATATCCCTAAGCCTTAGTTGTCTTGCAATTTCTATGGAAGCCTCTATATTAGTTTGCAGTATTGTATCTTTTATATTAAAAGATCCAGTAAATTTACCTGTATTAACATCAATAGATATAAGAGCCTCTGTCTCATCAATTACTAAGTAACCTCCGCTCTTTAGCCAAACCTTTCTTGAAAGTGCTTCATTAATCTTCTTTTCTATGCCATAGAAAGCCATAATATTTGCATCCCCAGTATAATGCTCAACCTTTTTTCCCATACCTGGAGAATATAGCTCCACTATCTCAGCAGCTTCTTTATATGAATCATAATCATTTATTATTATCTTTTCGGTGTCTCTAGTAAATGAGTCTCTTATACTTTTGTAGATAATATCTAAATCTTTGTGTATTAAGCATGGGGATGGAGCTGATAAATATGCCTTATTTATTTTTTCCAATAACCTTGTTAAAAAATCAATATCCTCTGCAAAATCTTCTGCACTTCTCCCTTCTGCCTCTGTTCTTATAATAAATCCATATCCCTTTGGCATAATACCTGATGAAATATTTCTTAATCTATTTCTTTCGTTCTCATCTTCAATCCTTCTTGATACACCAACATAGTTGGTACTAGGCATTAAAACAATATACCTTCCTGGAAGTGTTATATGGGTGGTGACTCTAGCCCCCTTGTTTCCTGAAGGCTCCTTTGAAACCTGAACTAAAATATCCTGACCTACTTTTATAAAATCAGATATGGAAACATTATTAATATCGAACCTGTCACAGGATATAGCATCTTTTACATAAAGAAAAGCATTTTTATCAAGGCCAATATTTATAAATGCTGCCTGCATTCCTGGAAGTACGTTTGTAACCTTTCCTTTATAAATATTACCTGCAACCCTTTCTACTCCTTGCCTTTCTATATATATCTCAGCAAGTCCCCCATCATCTATTAAAGCAACCCTTGACTCACCAAAACCAACGTCAATATAAATCTCATTCATATAAACCACTTCCTAAAATCCCAAAAAATTCGCCTAGGCTTATTAATCCATCATCTGATAATGTATATGTTTCAATCTTTTTTATATCTCTTATTTCAGTTTCTGATAGTTCGTTGCAATAAGCTTTTAATGCTTTAACTAGAAGATCTGGATTTAAATTGTTTTTACTTCCGGCTAAAGACTTGAGGCTAAATATAAATTCGCCCCCATTATCTTCTATAGTTTTAAGATTCAATATCATGGGTTTTATATCAATAATTCTTGTTCCTCTTTTACCTTGTTTTTCAACCTTTATTTCAGGCTGTTTTAAAAACTCTTTAATCATATCTGAATTTAAGCCCTTATGCCCAACTAATGTAACCTCCCATAAGGCACCACCTACCATTGGCATTAAAGATTTAGATTTGTCATCCATTTTTTTTGCACCAATTATCCTAATATGGGGGGGCAAATTTGAATTTATACTATCAACTATGTCCTTTTCATCCATCTCATGTTCTAAGCCTATATCCATATATTCTCCAATACTCCATGTCCCAACAGAAAGTGGTGTTGCAAAAGAGAATTCTGCATGCGGGTTAAACCCCATTGAATAAGAAATAGGAAGATTAGCCCTTCTCATAGCCCTCTGAAAGGTTCTCATTAAATCCAAATGAGATATAAACTTTATTCCATAGCCTTTACTAAATTTAATCACATATCTTGCCATCCATGCATACCTCTCTCCCTGCAAGGTCTCCAATACCACAGCCAGTACATCCTAGCCTGCAATCGTGAGTAAGCTGTGCTTTTTTTGCTTTGTTATTTTCGTTTATTAGATATCTTTTGCTAACTCCTGGATCTATGTGATCCCAAGGCAATACCTCTTCATATTCTCTTTTTCTATTTGCATAAAATGAAGGATCTATTCCGTTTTCTTTAAATGCTTCCATCCATTTATCATAATTAAATAGCTTATCCCATCCATCAAATTTACATCCTTTTTTCCATGCATCTATAAGTACTCTTGAAAGCCTTCTATCTCCTCTTGAAAATACACCTTCAAGGAAACTCACATAGGACTCATGCCAATTATAAGTAATATTCTTATTCCTTATTTTGGTTTTTAGAAGGTCTTGCTTTCTTCTTAACTCATCCATAGTATCTTGCGGTTCCCATTGAAAAGGGGTAAAAGGTTTGGGCACAAAAGATGAGGTGCTTACCGTAACTTTAAGCCCTCTTTTTCTTATCTCTTTAGGAACTTTATAATACTCCTCAACAACCTTATATGCTAAATCTGTAATCCCCTCTATATCCTCATCTGTTTCAGATGGGAGCCCTATCATAAAATAAAGCTTTACACTGCTCCAGCCTGAATTAAATGCAGAAGATACTGATTGCAACAGGTTTTCCTCAGTAACCCCCTTATTTATAACGTCTCTCATTCTCTGGCTTCCAGCCTCTGGTGCAAATGTAAGCCCTGTTTTTCTCACCTTTTGTATTTCATTTATTAAACCAACTGAAAAGGAATCTACCCTAATAGATGGAAGGGATACTCCTATTTTATCCTTTTCATACTTTTCTATAATATCATTTACTAACCCCTCTATATCTGAATAATCACATATGCTAAGAGATGTTAAAGATACCTCTTCATATCCAGTACTTTTAATAAGCTTATCTGCATCCTCTAAAAGTGTTTCTCTTGATTTTTCCCTTACAGGCCTATAAACCATTCCAGCCTGACAAAATCTGCACCCTCTTGTACATCCCCTAAATACCTCAAGCATTATTCTATTATGAACTATATCTGTATAGGGTACTATCATATCATCTGGATAATATATATTATCTAAATCTTTTACTATCCTTTTTGATATTGTCTTAGGATACTTATCATCTATTGGATAAAACTCTTTTATGGTTCCATCCTGATTGTATTTAGCATCATAAAATGAAGGTATATATACACCTTGAATACATGCAATAGAATCAAGGAAAGCTGTCCTATCTTCTCCGCTTTCTTTCCATACTAGATATTTATCTAATATTTCATTTGTAACCTCTTCCCCCTCTCCTATGACAAATATATCAGCAATTTCCCATAATGGTTCCGGATTATATGCACAAGGTCCGCCACATATAACAAAAGGATCCGTCCTTTTCCTTTCATTATATAAAATAGGGACTCCGCTTAAATCAAGCATATTTACTATATTTGTATAGCTCATTTCATACTGGAGAGTAAAACCTATAAAGTCAAACTCCGCTATCTCATCTTTAGATTCTAAAGCAAAAAGCTTTATGCCTCTTTTTCTCATTTCATCTTCCATATCAACCCACGGAGCAAATACTCTTTCACAATATGTATCATCCCTATTATTTAACATATGATACAATATTTTGGTTCCAAGATGTGACATTCCAACTTCATATACATCTGGAAAACAGAATGCAAACCTTATTTTTACATTCTGAGTTTCTTTGTATACACTATTTACTTCATTCCCTATATATCTTGCAGGTTTTTCTACTTTATATAAAACCTCATCAGGTAAATTTACAGTCATATTATTCCTCCCTCAAAAATACTTCACTACATATTATTAGTGTTAATCATGCATATTATTTATAATATCACCTTCAACAATTATAACATACAACATTATTTTATTAATAACACTTTACTTATACAAAAAACATAAACAGTAAATAAAAAAAGTCCCATAAACATTATGCTCACAGGACTTTTTTGTCTTTATAAAATTCGCCTTCAGTTGATTCCCTATATACAATATTTGAAGATATTGTTACGGTTTCAAATGGATTATCGCCTTCATCTATTCTTCTATAAAGTTGATCAACTATTCTTTT
>DIRE01000037.1 GCA_002426575.1 Clostridiaceae bacterium UBA5444
AATATATGATCTTGATGAAAATCCAGTCAATGTGAAGAAATGGACGGAGCTAGAAAATGTACGCACCTATTATGACTTTTTTAAAAAGTATGAAAACAAGTTTTGATATTGTTGGCGTTAGTATAATATAGATACATAAACGAATAAGGGGTTGAGATGAGGGCTTATGGCGCTTATAATCAGCCTTATATGGGGTGGTGGCTATTATGAACAATAAAATAAAGAAGCAGAAAAAACTCATAAATGATAAAGACATTCTTGAAAAAATTGAAAAACTTATATCCTTAATGACGTTGGAAGAAAAAATACACATGGTACATGGTGATAATGTTTATAACACTAAGGGAGTAGAACGTTTGGGAATACCTCCACTTAGAATGTCAGACGGACCTATGGGGGTACGATGTGATTTTAATAGAGATACCTGCACAAATACACTGTATTCCAACGAATTTGTATTGAGCTTTCCATGCAGTACGGCGGTAGCAGCTACATGGAATACAGAACTTGCCTATCTTCACGGTAAAACGCTTGGCAGCGAGGTTCGCGGCAGAGGTAAGGATATATCGCTTTCACCAGGTATAAATATTCAGAGAACTCCTTTATGCGGAAGAAGTTTTGAATATGAATCTGAAGACCCTCATCTTATATCTAAAATGGCTGTACAAATTATTAAAGGTTTGCAAGACAATGATATTGCAGCTTGTGTCAAACACTTCATTGCTAACAATCAAGAGGAAAACAGATATTCAGTTAATGTCGAAATGGATGATAGAACTTTACATGAAATATATATGCCAGCTTTTAAGGCAGCAATACTTGAAGGAAACTGTTATAGTATTATGGGCGCGTATAACAAATTCCGAGGAGAATTTTGTTGCGAAAATAATTACCTTCAAAAAGAAATTCTGCGAGAGGAATGGGGTTTTGACGGAATATCTATTTCTGATTGGTGTGCAATACATGATACCCGTAAAGCAATAAATGCGGGAACTGATATAGATATGAAAGTAGATAATAATTATGACGGGTATCATTATGCAAAACCGCTCAGAGACATGATTAAATCAGGAGAGATTTCTGAAGAAATTCTTAATGGGATGGTAGGAAGAATTCTGAAAGTTATGTTTAAATTAAAGATGTTTGATGAGTCAAGACAAAAAGGCTCTTACAATTCAATTGCAAATAGGGAAGCAATCCTTAAAGTAGCACGTGAATCAATAATTCTCCTCAAGAATGATAGGAAAATACTTCCATTACCTAAAGAGAAGATTAAGAAAATTGCAATTATTGGAGAAAATGCTGATAGACTGCATGCTTTTGGTGGAGGAAGCTCGGAAGTAAAGGCGCTGTACGAAATCACTCCCTTATTAGGAATTAGTATGTATCTGGGAGGTAACACGGAAATAATATATTCTCAGGGCTATTCCTCTAAAGAAACCAATGAACAAAGCATAAAAATACTTTCAGATAACGCATGTAATGCGGCATCTAATTGTGATGCATGTATATATGTGGGAGGTCTAAATCATGATTTTGATACTGAGTCAGCTGACAGAAAAGATATGAAATTACCATATGGACAGTATGATCTTATTAAAAAACTACTTAAAATAAATTCTAATACAGTTATTGTAAATATGAGTGGCTCACCTGTGGAAATGGGAGAATGGCTAAAAGATGCTAACGCTGTCGTGCAATACTGGTATTCAGGGTCGGAAGGGGGAACTGCATTAGCTGAAGTTCTTTTTGGTATGGTAAATCCATCTGGTAAACTGCCTACAACTTTTCCAAAAACTCTTGAAGATACACCTGCTTATCGTTTTGGTGAGTATCCAGGTGATGAGAACGTAACCTATAAGGAAGGCATTTTTGTTGGCTACAGGTACTATGATACATATGGAATAGAACCTGAATTTTGCTTTGGACATGGCTTATCATATACTACTTTTGAATATAGAAATCTCAAAACCAAAGTAAATAGAGAAGGTGACGGAAGGGGACTCTCTGCCGAAATCTCCATTTCGGTAACCAACACTGGAGATATGGCAGGTTCTGAGATTGTACAGTTATATGTTTCAATTCCAGAATCATCAGTTGAAAGACCAACTAAAGAGTTAAAAGGGTTTAAAAAAATTCATCTTCAACCTGGGCAGTCAGAGATAGTAGCATTTTCTCTAGACACGAAAGATTTTAGTTACTACAGCACAAAAGACTCTTGCTGGGTATATGAGGATAAGCCTTTCAATATTTATATTGGGAGTTCTTCCAGAGATATACGTTTACTGGCCGATATATAAAGTTAAAAATTATAAAAAAAAGAATTAAAACAAATTAAAAATACCAAAGAAATATTTCAGTGGGAATTTATTGCCTCAACCAGTAGAAGCAAAACACAGGGGAGCAGTTTTATTGTGCCCCTGCGTTTTGTGTTTAGTTTTATTTTTCAATAACTCCTGCTTTAGTTAATGACTCTGCCAATACTTTTATTAATATAGAATAAACAGGAATGTTTACGGCTTGCTTAATTGCTGCTTTTGTCATAGTTATACTTAGCGGATGCCCAAAGAGAATATTTCTAAAGTAAGGAACCATCAATACAGATGTGGTTACTTGTCCAACGAATATACATAAAAATATTCTCCAAAATGAAAATTTATGTACATCAGCTTTTGGAATGTTCATAAGTATTCCAGGAATAATTCCAGTAAGGGCTGAAGTGAGAACAAAATGTGGCATAAACGACCCTGTAGGTTTGATTATAAAACTGACTATATCTCCTACTGCTCCTACAATCCCACCAATAACAGGTCCTAATACTATACCTGCAAAAATAATTGGGAATCCTCCAAAATTGATTATGCCCGGAATAGTGATAAATCTGGACAATACAATATTGAGAGCAATCAAAAAACCTGAAATAGTGATATTTCTTATGCTTATCTTTTTCAAAAAAATACCTCCTTTCATATATGATATGACAGTCTGCCACATCAGAAAGAAGATATTACTGATGATGACAACGAACGCGATAATATACCGCAAGCACCTGCTTTTCGTTCAAAGGCAACGTTCCATCCTTTGACACTTAACGCATATTATCTACTCTGCCGATTTAAATTTTTAGACTATGTTTTAAAACATGACCTTTTTTAAAAAAATAGGTAAGCTCATATTAACATAATCATTTAATGTACTTATATATAATATCAAATTTTGTTCATTAAGTCACCCCAATTAGCTCTTTTTAAAAATCAAATAAAATGTTGGATAGCATGAAACAATGTTACTAATTTTGGTATAATCGTAGTGATGGTAACAATTAGTTATATATATAATATGGAAAGACCTAAATTCAAAACTATAAACTAATAAGGGGGTGGAATAATGGCAAACAATGCTTTAAATGGTGTAATGGGGTTATGTGTAGCGGATGCTTTAGGTGTACCTGTTGAGTTTATGGATAGAAATACTCTTTTAAACAATCCCGTAGTTGATATGGGAGCTTATGGTACTTATAACCAACCTGCAGGCACATGGTCAGATGATTCTAGTATGACTTTATGCCTAGTAGATAGTCTTTCTAAAGGGTTAGATTATAACGATATTATGACAAATTTCATGAGATGGTTTGAAAAGGGTAAATATACACCATTTAGAGAAGTTTTCGATATAGGGATTTCAACGAGAGAAGCTTTATTGCGTTTTGAAAGAGGAATTTCTCCAATAGATTGCGGTGGAGTTTCTGAACATGACAATGGAAATGGCTCTCTTATGAGGATACTTCCTATTCTTTTTTATTTACAATCTATTTATGGTAGCGAATTTCAGGATATAGACGAAGCTTTTAAAATCATCCATAATGTTTCTGCTTTGACACATGGTCATAAAAGAAGTCAGATTGCTTGTGGTATATATATATCTATTGCTTCAGAGATTCTTAAGCAAATGGATTTGAAAATAGCCATAGAATCAGGTATTTATAAAGCAATGGAGTATTATAAAAAGCAAAATGATTTTGTAGATGAGCTAACATATTTTAACCGGTTAGCTGAAAAGAATTTTTTTAAGACTCCTTTAGAAAAAATAAAGAGTAGCGGCTATGTGGTTGATACACTTGAAGCAGCAGTTTGGTGTTTGCTAAACACAAATAACTATAAGGACTGTGTTTTAAAAGCCGTTAATTTAGGAGGAGATACTGATGCGGTAGCTGCCGTTGCAGGAGGACTAGCTGGATTAAGGTATGGCTATGACAATATCTCTAAAGAATGGCTAGCTACAATTGCTAAGAGAGAATATATTGAAGATTTATGTGAACAATTAAATTTAGCTGTAACAAGGACAGAGATTGAAAGGCCATGTGAGGCTAAAGAGGTTTTGTAATGGGCTTAATGAAATACAGAAAAAGTAATTTATTAAGTTAAAAATTCAATGCTGTAAAAAAGGCATCCTCAAATAAAAAATATAGGGACATTTTCACTTAGTGATATGTCTCTATATTATCAATAAAATTAAAGCTTAAACAGAAGGGTGGTGAAAGATTGGTTTTATTAAGATTTAATAAACCGATTCATAAAGATGGGAATTAACATTGAAGGCAACAAAATAGTTATTGCAAATGACTATATTTACAGGGAAATTCATATAGAAAATGGACCTTCAACGACAGTCTTTAAATTGCGCCCAAACGGAAAAAGATTGGGAGATGTATGGTATCCAGTTTTTGCATTTGAATCCAGTGTACCTTTTGAAGCGGCTGTTTCAATAAATGGTAAAGTGTATGAAGCAGGCCCATGGAAGCATGAACTGGATTGGGACAGAGAAGGTGCATTTACTGTAACAAATGTTGAAAAAGAAAAAGGCAGTTTGGGAGATATACTGCGTTTATATTGCACAGGGCGCAGCAGTGAGGTTCCGGGGGTGGAGTTAATTATAGAATACGAATTGGCAGATGATATGCCGCTGCTTTCAAAATGTGTAAAGGTAAAGAATATTTCTGATTTAGATATGATTGTTGATAATGTTGCTGTTGATATTTTGAGATACTTTGAGGGGAAGATTTCACTAAGTACTTTTAGTAATTATTATTGGGATGTAAAAAAAGAAGATGACTATTATGTGCCATGGACACGTATTGAATTTCCAGAAAAGATTTGCATGAAGCTTAAACCTGGAGAAGAATTTGAGACCTTCAAATTTTATGAGGCTGTAACATCATCTGATAAAGATGAGGAAGCAATAATACTGCATAGAATATATAAAAAACTAGCTCCATGGATAACCAAAGCCTATGTAAAGCAGATAGTAAATTCCTGCAATTCCTATCAGGAGCTTATTGATTTTGCAGATAGGGCTTCAGAAGATGGGATAGAAGAAGTCGAACTATTTCTAGGACAACTATTTACCAATACTGGTGACTACATTCTTCGCCCTGATATTTTCCCTAATGGCGATGCTGACCTTAAAAAATTAGTTGAATATTATCATACTAAAAATATTATAGTACTTCCTTATTGTTCAACGACCATAGCATGGCATAACAGCGAAGTATGTAAACAACATCCGGATTGGCAGTATTTAGGGCCTGATGGCATAAGATACAGCCCGGGAGGGCTTGGCAATATGTGCTATCAGTCACCATGGGGCGACTACATTTCAAAGAAACTGCTTTATCTTTTGGATGAAATAGGTTTTGATGGGCTTGCATTAGATGGACCTTATCATGGGCTTCCATGTCTGGATAAAAATCATAAACATGACAATCCTGAGACAGTTAAGTTTATGAACTGGATGTGGGAAAAAGAATTTTTCGGTGAAGTAGTAAAGAGAAACAAGATTATAACCTCACCCCAGGAATGGAATTCGCTGCTTTTAGGAACAAAGGAGCGTCCGGGAGGCTATCGTGAGGAGGATCAGCAGGTTATGGGCGGTATGCCCCTAGTGGTAATGTCAAGGTCATGCCTTTATAATGGACGTTACAAGGATCCTTCATGTGCTACATGGGCTTCCTGCAACCTCGAATTATATCATGGGCACAGCATTGAGGCATCCGAAGAAAATACCGCTACATATGATCATGCCCTAGGCAGTATGTTTGGGTATGGACATGGAGGAGCGCTATATTCAAAGGTTCCATACATTGGTGATAATACAAAGAAGATATTTGATAAATGGGTTAATTTTTTTAAGAAATATAGACAAACTTTAGCTGGTGAGACGGTGCATATAGCCAAACCTAATGGATTTGAGCCTGATGCAGTATTACATGTGTCATTGCAGTCAGAAATTCTTGCGCTGTTGGTTATATTCAATCCAATTGGTGAAAAACAGAAAGTTTCCCTTGAACTTCCCCTTAAATATGCAGGCTTTAAGGGAATGGATACAGCAGTAATCGAAGGGCATGGGAAAACCACATTGGACTCAAGAGGACATTGCACTTTAGATGTCAGCTTAGAGCCTTATGAAATAAAGAAGTTAGAAATAAAAGCTGGTAATTAAATTGGGAATATAATACTATACTTAAAAGGTAAAAGCTAGGCTGCTTTTTACGGCCTAGCTTTTGTATAAAAATATTAGACTAGCTAAGAAATGTTGGTAGAAAGGTGATTCAGATATGGAAAGATTAATGAGTACCAGGAAATTACCAAAAGTCAATGAGCAGTACAGATTACCTGTCAAAGAAGACTGGCTTGTGAGTTCAATAGAACGAAAGGCAGCAGTATACTGTGGCGATAATGACAATGAAATTATTATGACCAATGGACTTGTAAGCCGTACATGGAGAATACAACCAAATGCTGCCACCGTTGCATTTGATAATTTGATGACAACTGAATCTATTATAAGAGGAATAAAACCTGAAGCTATTGTTGAAATTGATGGGGTAAAATATGAGATCGGCGGACTATTAGGCCAGGAGGAGTATGCTTATTTAAGATATGAATGGCTAGATGATATGTCATCAAACCCAGATGCATTCCAGTTTGCAGGTTTTGAAGTAGGACAAACTGAAGAAAGATTTTCATGGAAGCATAAACGATATTCTGCTAGCTTGCCGTGGCCTCCGAAAGGAGTATCATTGACTTTAAATTTTAAAGCTCCCTCTCAAAATCTACATGGTGTGGAGATTGCAGTACATTATGAGATGTATGATGGAATTCCCCTTATTTCAAAATGGGTTACTATAAAAAATAATAGTCAAAAAGAGATTAAAATTAATACATTTATAAGTGAAATACTTGCCGTTGTAGAACATGAATCCATAGTAGGAA
>DIRE01000040.1:0-17675 GCA_002426575.1 Clostridiaceae bacterium UBA5444
AGCAGCGGAAGTCAATCAACATACTCGGTTTAAAAATCAACAGTTACTTAAAACATAGCCCTATTATTAATTTAATTAATTTTTTATTTCAATTCCACCAAATGCTGCAACACATTTTATTTTTAAAACAGGTGTATTCGAGTTTAATTGGCTATTGTATTTGTTTCTAGTTTTATCTTCCCAACCACCAAATATGGGAACTCCTGTTATAACTATATTCCAGTTTTCAGGTACTTTAACGTCTATACCTCCAAATGCTGCGGTTAATTCAAGCATTGCACCTTCAGGAGATAAACCCGCATCTCTTAAGTCTACATCAACCCCTCCAAAGGCTGCAAATATAGAACCTCCTTTAAAGTTTCTTGATATACTTCTTGAATTAATGCCTGAGAATGCAACAAAATGATCTAGCACATCTTCACTTATTTCACCATTTAATGGCGATTTAGTCGATTTAGGTAAAATTACTTTTATCCCTATTAGTATTAGTACGGAAGGCCAAAACACCTCTGAAAAGCTAAATGGGAGAATACCTAGCTCCCTAAGCTGAAGCATTGTACCAATAAAAATAAAGATAAAGCCTCCAAAATAAGAAGTAGATTTAGTTAATAATTGTATGATACCTATTGCTATAAATATTAAAGGCCACCAGGTTTTTAATGCATAAGAGAAATCAAAAACCCCTAAAGTTTCACAAAGAAAACCTACTCCAATTAAGATTAATAGAGCACCCCAAAGACTGCGTTTGTTCATTCATACACACACCCTTTCATATAATAATATATTACTATTTTATATTACACTAGAATATGTAAATATGATATAAGATTTTAACTATATGAGGAATGAAACGTAAAACGAGGATATTATTAGTACTATTATTATATAATTTATTCTATAATATATATAAGCATTTTGGCGATGATAATAATATTAATATTATTATCATCAATAATAAATATAAGGGGAGATAAATATGGGGAATATAGGAGCATTCTTTGATATAGATGGGACAATATATAGAGAGGGACTTATAACAGAGGTATTTAAAAAGCTTATAAAATATGAACTTGTAGATCCCATGAGATGGCATGCTGAGGTAAAGCCTAAATATATAAGATGGGATAAAAGAATCGGGGATTATGATGATTACCTTCTAGGAATGGTTGATATATATAAGGAGACTTTAACAGGACTTTATAAAAATCAGATAGAGTTTATTGCAAAAAAGGTAATAGACCAAAAAGGGGACAGGGTATATACCTATACAAGAGATAGAATTGATTGGCATAAGAAGAATAATCACAAGCTTATTGCAATTTCAGGCAGCCCAATAGAAATAGTTAGAGAGATGTCAAAAAAGTATGGAATAGATGTGTACAGGGGAAGTATTTATGTGCTTGATGAAAATGGTATATATACGGGAGATATTATACCAATGTGGGACAGCAAAAGTAAGGAAAAAGCCATGAAGGATATTGCTAAAGATTATGACATAGATTTATCATTAAGTTATGCCTATGGAGATACATCTGGAGACTTTTCAATGTTCAAGCTTGTTGGAAATCCCATATGCATAAACCCAACAAAGGAGCTTTTAAAAAAAGTTATTGAAGATGAGGTTAATGATAGAATTAAAATAATTGTTGAAAGAAAAGATGTTGTATATACAATGAATACTGATTGCGTTGATTTTAAATAGTGTATAAGGGCTAACAAAAAATGTTAGCCCTTATACTATTATTACTTCCATATTTTAAGAAAATATATATATTAATATTTGGTTAAAATAACTACAGAAACAATATTTATAAAAGATGTATCTGTAATAAATAGCAATTATTAGAATAATTTAAATTCAGAATTAAAGAAATCACATTCCTAATATTCTAATAATACGGATAAATATGACTTTTAGAGGCTTGAGGATTACTAAGCAACGTGAAGCTATTGCGTAATAATTCAAATATGGTACTAAAACTTTATAATAGGTGGGCAGGGAATATGGAATAGAGGTATATAAAGACTTTTTTGACCCTATTTGGTGCTTTTATTATATGACATAGAAGTACTATAATATATTGTTATAAGTTATAAAGAAAGAAGGTATCGTCGTGGAGGATATAATCAAAATGATTATGTCTATAGACCAGAAGGCTAGTGACATAATTAAAGATACTAAAGAACATGTTGAGTTAAAAGAAGCTGAAATAAAAAAAGAAATAGAAGATATGAGAGTAGAAATTACTGATAAGACAAAAAGAGAATCAAAAGAACTATATGATTCTGTTATTAAAGAAGCAGAGGATAATGCAAAAAAGGTACATGATGAAACAGAATCTGATTGTATGGATATTGAAAACAACTTTTTAAAAATAAAAGAAAAAATGGAAAGCCAATTATTTACTAAAGTTTTTGGCTAAACTAGGTGGGTTGCCATGAATAATATTGTAAGATATGCAGCTATAAATACAAAGGTTTCAGCTCAAATCGGCGAACTTTTGAAAAATGAAGATTATATTAATTTGTTATCAAAAAAGAATATAAATGAGGTTTTTGCATATTTAAAACAATACACACATTATGGTCTTGAATTTCAAGATATTGAGGACATTAATGAAGGTGATATGCACAGGGCTACACTTGAGATATTACTGAAAAAGAGCCACGTTAAATCTTTAAGCAAGTCACTTTACTTTTTATATGATGATTATAGAGAGTTTTATAAAACATTGTTTATAAGGTACGAGATAGAAGATTTAAAGGTGATTTTAAGGGGTATAAAAACAGGAGAATTTAATACTGCTGCCAACACTAATAGCAATCTAAAAGATACGTTATTTTATATTGGAATGTATAGTGATGTAGATGCTAATTTACTTATTTCATCAGAAAACATACAAGAATTTGTTAATAACCTTAAGGGAACCATATATTATAAATATCTTTACCCATTAGTTAACGGAAAAAATTTAGCAGATATTAATTTGTTTACATTAGAGATGACATTAGACCTTGCATATTTTGATATTTTTTATAAAAGCATTGAATTAGTAGATAAAAATGATAGGAAAATATTAGAGTATATACAGGGAACAAATGTTGATTTGTTAAATCTGCAATGGATTTACAGAGGACTTAAATTTTATAAATTAACTCCTGAAGAGTTGTTTAACTATACCATATCTCATGGATATGTGTTTAGCAGAAAAGATATAAAAAGCTTATGCTATTCAAGCAGCCTAGATGAATATGAAAAAAGAATTATAAATACGAAATATAGTTTTCTATTTGAGTCTCAAAATCCTAAAAATATATTTATGGAGAGAAGAATATACAGATATCAATACTTTAAGCTGCTAGATATAAAAAGTAGGAGCGGACTTAATATATCTAAGGTAATCGTATACAATTTGCTATTAGAATTTGAGGTTAGAGATATTGTATCTGTTGTTGAAAGTATTCGTTATGAGATGCCATCTCAAGAGGCAAAAAAATTTTTGATTAGAAAGCTATAGATTAGTGTTTCGTGCTTAGTGTTTAGTGTTTGGGAGGTGGTTTTTTGTCAGTTGAAAGCATGGAAATGGTGAATATAATAGGTCATATGGATGAACTTGATAAAGTATCCATGGAAATAGTACGTCTAGGAAGCTTACATGTTGTAAATGCATTAAATGAAATAAATCAAAACAATTTTACTGTTATGACATCTGAGCAAAGCACTGATGTTTTAAAAGAATTATCTTTTATAAAGCCATATAAAAGAAGAGAAGAGTATAGCGACTTATTTAAAAAAGTTGAAGAACTTATGAACATATTTGGCATGGAAAAGGCGGTCAAGAAAAGTTATCTTGATAAGAATTTTGATATAAAAAGTGCAGCTGAAAAGATTAATGAAATACATGAAGAGGTTTCAGGCTACAGCTTAAAGATCAAAGAATTAAGCAACAATATAGGAAAGATGCAAGAAGTTATAGAGTACACTAATTCTTTAAAAGATATAGACCTTGACATTAAATCCATTAAAGAGATGGAGTTTTTTGATTTTAAGATAGGTAAACTAACCAAGGAAAACTATGCAAAATTAATGGATAATATAGAAAATATATCTGCAATTGTTTATGAGGTTAGCCAGACACCTAAAGGAAATGTGATTATTTCAATAACCCCTAAAATATTAAAAAATGAAGTTAGCAGGGTTTTTAATTCATTAAATTATGAAGAAATAGACATACCATTTGAGGTTGAAGGAACACCTGAGAATGTAATATATAGCTTAAACAAAGATATAAAACAAAATTCAGAAAGCATTAAGCAATGTGAAGAGAGCATAGATAAAATTAAAAAAGGGAATTATGTATTTGTTGATGAATGCTATAGCAGCATGAAGCTATATGACAAGGCTCAGAATATAAATAACGAGGTTGCATGTACAAACGAATTTTTCTATTTATCAGGATGGGTACCTCTAAGCCAAAAGGAAAGCTTTACCCAAGGGTTATCTATATTTGGGGATAAATTAGTAGTGGTATTTAAGAAACAATCTGATGTAAATAGGACGATTGCACCACCAACAAAGCTAAGGAATAACTGGTTTACACAGCCTTTTGAATCTATTGTAAATATGTATGGTACTCCTTCTTATAATGAGCTTGATCCAACATCATTTGTTGCTATAAGTTATATAATAATGTTCGGATTTATGTTTGCTGATGTGGGGCAGGGATTTGTATTTTTACTTGCAGGGCTCATTATGAAATATAAGAAAAGTAGGCCTAATCTAGGTGGCGTGCTCTCTAGAATAGGTGCAAGTTCCATGATATTTGGCTGTCTATTTGGGAGTGTTTTTGGAAATGAAGAAGTAATTAAGCCTCTTCTTATAAGGCCAATGGAAAATATAAACCAGATATTAGCTAGTGGTATAGTACTTGGAATTATATTTACATCTATTGGATTTATTTTCAGCCTTATAAATGCTTTCAAGAGGAAAGATTTAGAGGAAGGTATTTTTGGCAAGAATGGACTTGCTGGTATGCTGTTTTATTGGATAGCACTATATACAGTATTTAATATGTATACGAAACGACCATTTGTATTGCCATTAGGATTTATAAAGATTACTTTAATTGTACTTTTGGCTTTGATTGTGGTTAAAGAGCCTATTTCAAATTTAATATTAAAAAGAAAACCTTTATACAAAGAAGGTACTGGCGATTATTATGTTGAGAGTGGATTTGGATTATTAGAAACACTCCTCAGTATGCTTAGCAATACAATTTCATTTATAAGAATTGGGGCCTTTGCTTTAAATCACGTTGGGTTATTTGTAGCATTTGCAACAGTTGCTAATATGGTTAAAAGCACTTCAGCCAGCATTGGAGTTTTAATACTTGGAAATATTATAATAATTGGACTTGAAGGCTTAATCGTATTTATACAGGGGCTAAGACTTGAATATTATGAGCTATTCAGCAAATATTATAATGGTGACGGGCAGGAATACAATCCTATAAGACTGCATTATTCTAATATTTAGAAGGACACATTATAAGATTTGTAATTCAATTAATATAGATATTATAAAAATAAATTGTTCTAGGAGGCAAAGATATGTATATTATTTTAATATTGACAATTATTATAGTTGTATCAACTATTTCAGCTGGGATAGCTATAAGGTATAAAGAGAGTTTAGCAAAAAAGGTTAAAGGAAAATCACTGATTAAATTTAATTTATCAGCTTTTATTCCTGTTATGGCAGCAGCAGTAATAATGTTTATACCTCAGGTTGCTCATGCAGCAGATGCAGCTAGTGCGGGGAGCAGCTCAGGCCTTGGATTTATTGCAGCAGCATTATCTACTGGCCTTGCAACAATCGGAACTGGATATGCAGTAGGTTCGGTTGGTTCATCAGCTCTTGGGGCTGTTTCTGAGGATCCTAAAATACTTGGAAAAACCCTTATATTTGTTGGTCTAGCTGAAGGTATTGCAATATACGGGCTTATTGTTTCCATAATGATACTTGGAAGATTATGATGGATTTCATAAGGAAGGGATTTCATGAAGGCATACTTAATAAGCGATAACATAGATACTCTTGTTGGAATGAGACTTGCAGGAATTGAAGGAGTAATTGCCCATAGTGAGGAAGAAACAGTAAGCAAAATCGATGAAGTAATATCTAATAAGGAAATAGGTATTATATTAATAACAGAAAGATTGGCAGATAAAGTATCAGATAAGATTCAGATATTAAAATTAAAAATGACTATACCTCTTATTGTGGAGATACCAGATAGGCATGGAACATCTAGGGGTAAGGATTCTATAACAAGATACGTTAAAGAGTCAATAGGGCTTAAGATGTGAGGTGATTTTATGACAAGCGTTGATGATAAATTAAAGCTGTTTACGAAGATAGTTTTTGAAAAGGTTGAAAAAGATTCAGAGGAAGAGATAAAAAAAGTTACACAAGAGAGCGGGGAAAAGCTTGAAAGTGAAAAGCAAAAACTATTAAAAGAAGCAGAAGATACTATAAAGCAAACTAAAAAAAAGGCTGAAAATAAAAAGCAGCAGATAATATCTAAAGCTAATATGGATAGACAACACGAAATATTAAAAAAGAAAAAAGAAGTATATGATAGAACAGTGCAGGATATAAAAGGTCTTGCTAGGGAGTATACCGATAGTACAGAATATGTTAACTATCTTGAAAATACTATAAAATTAGGTTTGGGGAAAATAGAATCACAGAATATAAATGCTTATTTCATGAGAAGAGATATAGAAAAGTATAACAATAATATAAATGAGTATATAAATAAACATAAAAAAGATAATGCGAATATTTCTATATTAGAATCTAAAGAGGATTTTATAGGAGGTTCTGTATTTGTGGATTCAGATGAGACAATTAGGGTTGATTGTTCTATGAATTCAGTTATAGAAGATAGTAGAGGACTTATTGGCAAAACATTAATGGATAATCTATACACAAAGTAGGTGAGGTAATTGGAAAAACCTAAAGGGTATATTTCATATATAAATGGCCCTGTAATTAAGGCTAAAAATATGGAAAACTTTAAAATGAGAGAAATGGTTATGGTTGGACATAACATGTTAATTGGTGAAATAATCGCCTTATATGGCGGCTTTGCAACAATTCAGGTCTACGAAGAAACAGGCGGACTAAAGATTGGAGAAGAGATTATTTCAACGGGAAAGCCTTTATCATTAAAGCTTGGTCCTGGTATTATTGGGAATATATTTGATGGAATTGAAAGACCTTTATTAAAAATAAATAGTATATCAGAAGGATTTATATCACAAGGTATTGGGCTTATATCAATTGATACAGAAAAACTTTGGAATGTAAAATTGAAGGTTAAAGAGGGTCAACTCCTATGCCAAGGAGAAATATATGCAGAAGTGCAGGAATCAAGCCTAATAACCCACAAGCTCATGGTTCCACCAAATGTTAGTGGAAAGGTAGTCTATAAAATTGAAGATAGCTCAGTAAACATAGAAACCACTATTGTAAAGCTAGAAACAGAATCAGGAGATATTGTAGAGCTTAAAATGTACCAGGAATGGCCTATAAGAATTCCAAGACCGATAAAAAACAGGAAGTCTATTGAAAAGCCTTTAATTACCGGGCAGAGGGTTCTTGACACATTCTTCCCATTGGCAAAAGGCGGTACAGCTGCAATTCCTGGAGGATTTGGTACTGGAAAGACAATGACACAACACCAAATTGCTAAATGGTCTGATGCAGACATAATAGTATATATAGGGTGTGGGGAACGTGGTAATGAGATGACAGAGGTATTAGAGGATTTCCCTAAACTTGTAGATCCTAAGTCTGGGAAGAACCTTATGGAAAGGACAGTACTTATTGCCAATACATCAAATATGCCTGTTGCAGCTCGTGAAGCTTCAATTTATACTGGTATAACTATTGCAGAATACTTTAGGGATATGGGATACCATGTAGCTATAATGGCGGATTCTACATCAAGGTGGGCTGAGGCCCTTCGTGAAATATCAGGGAGGCTTGAAGAGATGCCTGCAGAAGAGGGATATCCTGCATATCTTCCATCAAGGCTTGCAGAGTTTTATGAAAGAGCAGGATATGTTGATAGTTTAGGCGGCAAGGAAGGATCTGTAACAATTATAGGAGCTGTATCTCCTGCTGGAGGAGATTTTTCAGAACCTGTAACTGAAAATACCAAAAGATTTGTAAGTTCATTTTTGGGATTGGATAGAAAGCTTGCAAATGCAAGGCATTATCCAGCCATTAATTGGCTATCTAGTTATAGCGGATATACAACAGCCTTAAAGGATTGGTATGAAGAGAATGTTGCAGAAGATATGATGGATTTAAGAACAAAGATGTTAAAACTATTATTTGAGGAAAACAAGCTTCTTGAGATTGTAAAACTAGTTGGAGAAGATGTGCTTCCAGACGATCAGAGACTAATACTTGAGGTATCAAAGATACTTAAGGTAGGCTTTTTGCAGCAGAATGCATTTCATAAAGAGGATGCATATGTACCTCTTAAAAAGCAGTACCTCATGCTTAAGGCAATTAACCTACTTTATGATAGAGGATATAAAGTAGTTAAACTAGGAGCCCCGATTTCTGTTGTAAAAAATGATGAATTATATAATGAAGTAGTTAAAATGAAATATAATATTCCAAATGATAATCTTGGTATGTTCGATGACTTATTTAATAGAATAAATAAGTTTTATGACGACCTAGAAGTTAAGTATGCATGAGAGAAGGTGCATTAATTGAAAAGTGAATATTTACTAATAGATAAGGTTGAAGGGCCTTTGATTGTATTATCTGGTGTTAAAGATGCTGCATATGATGAAATAGTTAGGATAAATACAGGTGGCAAAATAAGAACTGGAAAGGTTGTTCAAATATCTGAGGATAAGGTAGTAATACAGGTATTTGAAAATACTACAGGACTTTCAATCCATAATTCTAGCGTTAACTTTACTGGAAGACCTCTTGAAATTCCTCTTTCAAAAGATATACTAGGTAGGGCCTTTAATGGTATAGGAAACCCAATAGATGATGCTGGAGAGATATTTAGTGAAAAGAACTATGATATAAATGGCAGGCCAATAAATCCAGTCGCAAGGGTTTATCCTAGAAACTTTATTCAAACAGGAATTTCTGCAATAGACTCATTATCTACACTTATAAGGGGACAGAAGTTACCTATATTTTCGGGAAATGGTATGCCTCATAATGAGCTTGCAGCCCAAATAGTTAAACAAGCAAGACTGTCAGAAGATGCAAATGAGGAGTTTGCCGTTGTATTTGCAGCAATGGGAGTTAAGCATGACGATGCAGATTATTTTAAAAATGTATTTGAAAAATCAGGAGTGTTAGGAAGAGTTGTAATGTATATAAACCTTGCTAATGAACCAATCGTTGAAAGAATTTCTACGCCAAGATGCGCTTTAACTGCTGCAGAATATCTTGCATTTGAAGAGGGTATGCATATACTAGTTGTTATGACTGATATGACAAGCTACTGCGAGGCATTAAGGGAATTGTCATCTTCAAGGGAAGAGGTACCAAGTAGGAAGGGGTATCCAGGTTATTTATATTCAGACCTTGCAAGCCTTTATGAAAGAGCAGGTATGATGGAAGGAAGAGCTGGTTCAATAACACAAATACCTATACTTACTATGCCTAGCGATGATATAACTCACCCAGTGCCAGACCTTACAGGGTATATTACAGAAGGTCAGATAGTTTTAGGAAGAGATATTTTTCAAAGAGGTATATATCCTCCTATTAATGTACTTCCATCACTGTCAAGGCTTATGAAGGATGGTATAGGAGAAGGATATACAAGAGAGGATCATCCTGAAATTGCAAATCAGATTTTCTCTTCATATTCTCATGTGCAGGAAGTTGCAGCATTATCTCAGGTAATTGGAGAGGATGAATTATCAGAGATAGATAAAAAATATATGGAGTTTGGAAGACAATTTGAGGAAAAGTTTATAAAACAGGGATTCGATGAGAATAGGGATATATATGAAACGTTAGATTTGGCTTGGGAGATCATATCAATTCTTCCTAAAGAAGAACTTGACAGATTAAGTCCTGAAATGATAGAGAAGTATTATAAGGGGTGATATAAATGGCAGTAAACATTGCTCCTACAAAATCTAACTTAATAAGTGCAGAAGGATCTTTAGAGTTTTCCCAAAAAGGATATGAGCTCCTTGATAAAAAGAGAAATGTTTTAATTAAAGAAATGATGGGACTTATAGACAGAGCAAAAGGGATACAAGATAGAATAAATACTACATTTTCTGAAGCTTATGAGGCTTTAGAGATGGCGAATATAACAGAAGGTATAAGCAGTCTAGAGCTTATAGCAAAATCAATTGATGAAGCAGATGATTATGAAATAGTTATGAGAAGTGTAATGGGGGTTGAGATACCAACTATTAAATATAAAAGGGAAAAAGTAGAACCTAACTATAGCTTTTACAGGACTAATAATGCTTTTGATATTGCTGTTATGAAGTTTCAAGATGTAAAATACCTAACCTATGAGCTTGCTGAGGTTGAAAACTCTGTATATAGGCTTGCAATGGAAGTTAAAAAAACTCAAAAGAGGACCAATGCACTTCAGAATATACAGATACCTAAGTATAAAGAGATAGTTAAATATATAGAAGATGTTCTAGAAGAAAAAGAGAGAGAGGACTTCTTTAGGCTAAAGATTGTTAAAAAGAAAAGTGAAAAGAATAAATTATAAAGCAGCCTTGGAATATATAGTTTCCAAGGCTGTCCCTTTTATAAAAGAATCAGTTTGATATACATTTTAGAGCATATAGAGCTTTATCTATATCTTCTAAAGTATTAAAATAGCCTATGCTAAATCTTACAGCACCTTTAGGATAGATACCAATAGTTCTGTGAGCTGAAGGAGCACAGTGGATACCAGACCTTGTCATTATTTTATATTCATTATCAAGTATATACGAAACCTCACCAGGATCCATTCCATTTATATTTATAGGTACTGTACCAGTTTTAAGCTCAGCATCACATGGACCATATACTTCTATATTGTTTATGCGATGTAACCCTTCTAAAAAAAGAGAAGTAAGGTTTTTCTCATGCTGTCTTATATTACTTATACCCACGTTTTTTATAAATTCAATTGATGCTTTTAGCCCAGCAATTCCAGGGGTGTTTAAAGTACCACTTTCAAATTTATCAGGAAGAAAGTTTGGCTGAGTTTCCAAATGGGATTCGCTTCCCGTCCCCCCTTCAATAAAAGTATCAGTAATTTTATTTGCCCTATCTGAAATTATAAATCCACCAATGCCTTGAGGTCCTAATAGGCCTTTATGCCCTGTAAAGGTTAGTATGTCTAAACCCATTTTATCGAAGTCAATATCAATAATACCTGCAGTTTGAGCCGTATCAACTATAAAAAACAATCCTTTTTCTCTGCAAAGCTTTCCTATTTCCATAATAGGCATTATTGTACCAGTTAGATTTGAACAATGGGTCATAACAATGGCCTTTGTATTATCATTGATTAGGCTTTCAACGGTTTTGACATCTAAAACACCATATTTATTGCACTCTGCAATGTCAACAGTAATATTTAGTTTATCTTGAAGGTTTCTTAAAGGTCTCATTACACTATTGTGTTCCATAGATGTTGTTATAATATGCCAGTTAGTTTTAAAGAGCCCTTTCATTGCAATATTTAAAGATTCAGTAATGTTTTTAGTAAAAACAACATTATTAGGACTAGGCCCATTAAACAAATCATTAATAAGCTTTCTTGCCTCATAAACCATCCTGCCTGAATCTAGAGACTGCTCATAAGCACCCCTGCCAGGATTACATCCTATTTCAGTCATATAATTTGAAATTGCATCTATTACGCATTTTGGTTTTGGAAATGATGTTGAAGCATTGTCTAAATATATTTTTTTCATATAATTTATTCCCCCTAAAGAGGTTATAGTAAATGTATATCTATATATTATAAGCCTGAATGATTTTATATACAAATGAACTAATAGGCTTAGAGGTAGATTTTTATTATTATAAACGTTATTATATAGTATATATTATATATTAGGAGGGCTCAAATGAATTTAAAGCTAAAGCTTCTCTGGACGATCACCAGCAGCCCTGGTACTCTAACAGATTTAAAAATGCTTAAAGAGGCTGAAGGGTTTGATATAAATATAATAACTGCTGATCATAAAAGAATTGATTATGGAGCTTTTACGGTTGCAGATAAAAATTATTATATACCTAATTATGATGATGATAATTATTTAGACAGCATAATGGATATATGCAATAAGGAAAAGATAACAACAATAATACCTCAATACGGTGGGGAGCTTATGCCTTTATCACAGAATATAAAAAAGTTTGAAGGTATGGGTATTTCTGTTTTGGTCACAGAAGATACAAAAGGGTTAGAGACTGCCAATAACAAAATTAAATTATATGAATATTTCAATGGCATGGACTTTATACCGGAATATAGGAAGGTAGCAGACATTGAAGAATTAGAAGGAGCAATTTATGCATTAGGATATCCTGATAATCCCGTATGCATTAAGCCCGCTGAAGGCGAGGGAGGAAGTGGGTTTTGGATAGTAACTGATGAAAACATAGACGTGTTTAATGAAATCGACAGAGAGAGGATAAACTGGGATACTTTAAAGTCTCAGTTAGTTAAACTGGATACCTTTCCTGAGGTTATTGTAACTGAATACTTGTCAGGTAGCGAATATAGCGTGGACTGTGTAGCATATAATGGCAAAAGTTATGTGTGTATACCTAGGGAAAGGCTTGAAACTGCAATGGGAGTCGCTATTGTAACAAGACTTAAAAAGGATCAAAGGCTTATTGATATATCAGAGTATATAATATCTAAATTGAATTTATCTTACAATATAAATGTGCAGTTTAAATATTCAAAGTATGGTAAGCCAAAATTATTAGAGATTAATCCTAGGGTGTCAGGCTCATTAGTTGCAAATTTAGGTGCAGGGGTTAATATGCTGGAGGCTTCCTTAAGGTTAGCATATAAAATGCCAATTAAAGATATAAATATAAAGTGGGGAGCAAGTATGATAAAGTATTGGGATCAATTATTTATGGGTAGTTGATCAACTACCCATAATAATTTGTATTGAGATATTAGTCGTTATAAGAAGTATATTTTTTAATCATAGAACATGGGTTGTAGGTCATTTTAAATCTTCTAAGGCCAGGAAGCCCTACATCATCTTCTTTATTTATATATTCCTCATCTATTCTGCTAGACATTTCATTAATTAAATAAGCATGAACACCTCTATGATTATTATTTGTAAGTTCTACATGAGAGAGTACCGTATTTTGTGATACCTTTTCATATATGCAAAATGCCTGTATTTCATTATCCTCCCATACTATGCCGCCCTTGCAATCAAAATAGTCTATATTATCAATAAAACTTGAAGTAGGTCCTAGAATATCTGGGTCTGTATAATGCTTATACATAAATTCTTTACACTCATTTTTATAATTGTGAAAATTATCTGTATAACGTGGGGCTGCATTTTGTATGAAATTGGATAAGTTATTTCGCTGCTTTCTATATAATTTTGTCTTATAGCCTGATAGGTCACTATTTCTATAAATATAATCAAAGGAATCTCTATCTTCTTTTAACTTTATATTTCTATCAGCGAAAATACCTATAAAATCCTCAGGTATTTTTGAGAAAGTAGCATTAATACCCTTATTGGAAAAATTATTTACTATTAAATCGATTCCATGCCCAGTATCACCAAGTGGAGCATAAAAACATGGATTATCTGTTTCTGAATATATAATAACTGTTTTGTCATCATAATATAATTTTATGTTGTATAAATTTCTATACATAAAAAGATATGAAAAAACATAGTCTGCGCATATATATTCAAATTCACTAAATATACTTTTATCATCAATTGATAATGGCTTAAAATTCAATGTGTCCGCCTCCTTAAATTGCGATTTACATAAACTATATATACTATTTTAGAATGGTTATTAAATAATTATATTACTTAATAACCTATATTATATATTTGTATAGCATTTTAATCAAATAATGAATAATGAATACATGGCTATTACATATTGCTATATATGGATTAATGTGGTAAAATACACTTAATGCGTTGGAGATGGTACTAAATACCTTCTGGGGGATGTTTATATGAAGATAAAAAGGCTTAATTTGTTTATAATTATATTGACCCTTGGGATTACGGCTGGACTATTTTTCTCATACATAATCAGCACATTAAATGGAATCGACTCAAATGTATTGAATCTTATTATGTTAGGATGCACACTTACAGGTGCAACTGTAAGTATTGTGAACTACTTTATATTAGATTCAATTATAGATAAATTAAATACGTCACAGAAGATAGTAGAAGGGTACAAGTATAAGGCTTTTACAGATGATTTAACATTACTTTTAAACAGAAGAGCTTTTGACAAAGATATGAATGCCTATTTAGATAAAAAAGGAGTGTACCCAATAACAATGGCTTTTATAGATATTGACAATTTTAGAATGTATAATAACAAATATGGACATACTACTGGTGATATTGTTCTAAAGGGCGTAGCAAGTGAGCTTAAAGCTAATGTTAGAAAATGTGATAGGGTATACAGGTATGGTGGAGAGGAATTTGTTATAATATTTGAAAATGCAGATAAAGAAAAAGGATTAGTATTATCTGATAGAATAAGACAGAGAGTAAATGGCATTAATATAGCACCAGGAAACAGTGTATCAGTATCTATAGGTGTTGCCTCCTGCCCAGAGGATGCAGACACGATAAAAGATCTTATTAAAATAGCAGATGATGCCCTATATTGTGCAAAAGGGAAAGGGAAAAACGTGGTTAGTATATTTGACAAAATGGAAAATAAAAATACAGCCGAAAATCTGTATTAAAAATCCAAAGCCTGTTTAATGGGCTTTGGATTTTTATTATTTACTCAAATTTTACAAAACTATATTTACAAGTCTTCCTTTAATAACAATTACCTTTTTTACGGTTTTGCCTTGCAGCAAAGGCTCTATTTTTTCACTCTTTAGAACGAATTTTTCGATATCACTATTTTCCATATCAGATGGTATATTTATCTTTGCCTTTATCTTTCCGTTTATTTGTATTCCAAGCTCCACTACATCTTTAATTAGCGCTGAAGGATCATATTTGGGCCAGCATACGTTAAATACTGAATATTTGTAGCCTAACTTTTGCCACATTTCTTCAGAGAAGTGTGGTGCAAAAGGAGCAAGAATAGTTACTAGGGTTGCAATGGTATCTTCAAATAATTCTATGTTTTTTTCTTCAATATCTTGATCATATTTATAAAGAGCATTTAAAAGTTCCATCATTCTTGCAATAGAAGTATTGAATTGAAACTTTTCTGTATCCTCTGTAATATGCTTTATTGCAAAGTTTTTTATATAATTTAATTCATTTTCTGCAGTTCCCACTTTTTTACTAGAGGTGGACGCCTTTTTTAATTCTTGCAGCCTATCTACAATTCTATCAATTCTATCAAGAAATCTATCGATTGCTTTTATTCCATCATCGCTCCATGCCCCTCCTTCTATAAAGGAAAAGCCAAACATTAGATAAAGCCTGAAAACGTCTGCGCCATATTGTGATATATAATCATCAGGTGAAATAGCGTTTCCTTTAGATTTACTCATCTTATTTCCATCGGGGCCAAGTATAGTTCCTTGATGCACAAGGGATAAGAATGGCTCATCAAAATTAAGGTACCCCATATCACGTAGGGCCTTAGTTACAAACCTTGCATATAAAAGATGCATACATGCATGCTCTGCGCCCCCAATATATTTGTCAACAGGAAGCATTTGATTTATCCAATCAGTATCAAAAGCTTTTTTACTGTTTTTATTATCAGGAAATCTTAAGAAGTACCAAGAGGAGCATACAAATGTATCTAAAGTATCAGGATCCCTTTTAGCAGGGCCGCCACATTTTGGACAAGTCGTGTTTATAAACTCATCACATTTAGCAAGTGGGGACTTACCGTCAGGAGTAAATTCAACATTATAGGGAAGGGATATAGGTAAATCCTCCTCAGGAACTGGAACTATACCACACTTATCACAGTGGATTATAGGTATAGGGGCACCCCAGTATCTTTGCCTAGATACGAGCCAATCTCTTAGTCTATAATTGGTTTTAAAATCACCTTTGTCTATTGAACTAAGCTTTTCAACTATTTTGCTTTTTGCATCTTCTGAAGAAAGTCCTGAGAATTCACTGCTATTTACAGATATTCCGTTTTTGACAAAAGGAAGATCGTCATTCTCCCCGGTATACCCTTTTACAACTCTTTTTATTGGAAGATTATATTTTGTTGCAAAGGCAAAGTCCCTTTCGTCATGGGCAGGTACTGCCATTACACATCCCGTACCATAGGTTGCAAGTACATAATCACCTATCCAAATAGGAACCTTTTCACTGTTTATAGGGTTTATTGCATATGCTCCAGTAAACACTCCAGTTTTTTCTTTAACACTTGATAGCCTTTCTATTTCAGTTTGCTTTTTAGCTGCTTCTTGATATTTTGTAACTTCTTCTTTATATTCGTCCTTAGTTATCATATCAACTATTTTATTTTCAGGGGCTAATACTACATAGGTTACACCATAGAGGGTATCTGCTCTTGTTGTAAATACCTTAAATTTTATATCGCTATCATAAACATTAAATTCAACCTCTGCACCAGTTGATTTCCCTATCCAGTTTCTCTGCATCATCTTAGTTTTTTCTGGCCAATCTAGATTATCAAGACCTTCAAGAAGTTCATCAGCATAGTCTGTTATTTTTAGGAACCATTGAGTCAAATTCTTTTTTAAAACCTCTGTTCCACATCTTTCACATGCACCTTCAACTACCTGCTCATTTGCAAGTACCGTGTTGCAGCTTGGGCACCAATTAACTGGGGCCTCTTTTCTATAGGCTAATCCTTTTTTATAAAGCATAAGAAATACCCATTGAGTCCATTTATAATACTCAGGTTTACAGGTTACTAGTTCATAGTTCCAATCTACCATTCCGCCCATTTTGTGGAGCTGTTCTTCCATATTTTCAATGTTTTTTAAAGTTGAATCTTGAGGGTGAACTCCAGTTTTTATAGCATAATTTTCTGCAGGCAAACCAAAGGCATCAAATCCCATGGGCTGAAAAACCTCATATCCTTGCATCTTTTTGAATCTAGCCCATGAGTCTGAAGGCCCATAATTATACCAGTGACCTACATGAAGCTTAGCTGCTGAAGGGTATGAAAACATCTCTAGGCAATATAACTTTTTATCTACATTATTTTTGTTGAACTTATAAAGCCTTGTATCTTCCCATATTTTTTGCCACTTTTCGTCAATTAGTTTTGAATAGGATGACATATATTCTTCCTCCTTGTATTTTGTTTTAAATATAAAGCTATGTTTTAGTGCAGTGTTGATTTCAGGATATGTTGATTTGACTTACGCAGCGACTTAAATGCCTATTTTTATCCACTTTACTTGTTTTAGAGAAAAATAGGCATTTTG
>DIRE01000040.1:17888-19584 GCA_002426575.1 Clostridiaceae bacterium UBA5444
ACCAACAGTTACTTAAAACATAGCTAAATATAAAAAACCTTTCATCTCAAAGAGACGAAAGGCTTATCTTCCGCGGTACCACTCTAATTAGCATAGGCTCAAACTCATACTCCATATAACGGTGGAGAACCGCTAGGGCCTACTTTAAGTTCAGCCTAAAGCTTAGAGGCGAGTTCAACCCAATCAATACTACTTCCCACCAAAACGTAGCTCTCTTAAATCATCAAAAGGTTTACTATTCCTCATCATTGCATTTATATATATTTTTAACCTATAAGCATAATTATTATACAAATATATAAATAATATTAATACTAACATAATACTATACTTTGATATTTAAATAAAGAAAATTTTTATAAAGTACAAATTTAAAATAATAAATAATAAATAATAGTCAGATAAGCTGAAGTAAATACTATATATATTCCAGTTGCAAGAAGATATTGAAAAGTTCAGAAAAGTGTGAGATTATATAATACAGAGAAAAGTAATACAGGAAAACTAATATATAACACATTGCTTTAGGCTTTAGGTTTTAGGCTGTGGGTTCTTGTAATTAAAATATTGAAAATATGGCGGTATACGATATAATATTTTAGTTAGCCAATACACATCAATTTTAGAAGTTAATTTTGTACTAGGAGGAACACGGATGAGGAAAATCATTGTATCAACATTAGCTATAGCATTAATTCTAGCAACAATATGTGCAGGATGTACAAGGACTAAAAAGATTGTACCATTAGATGATAAAGAAAAGTCAGGTGAAAATATAGAAATAGATAAAGATAAAGAGAAGATTGCCGAATCAACACCAACACCTACCCCTACCGTGGTATCGACACCAACACCAACGAAAGCCCCTGTGGTTACTTCAAAGCCTAAGAAAGTGGAAACCACCACAAAGGAGAGCAGCGGTTTAAAAAAGCCAGTACCCACCAAAGGTGATAGCGGACAAGCAGCTAAAAGAACATCCACATTAGTTAAAAATACTGATGATATACTCGTGCTTGTAAATAAAGAGTACGCATTGCCTTCTGACTGGGAACCAAATGATTTGGTTGAGCCTAAAGTAAGCTTTAGCGCAAAAAAAGGCTCAGAAGTAAGAAAAATGATAAAACCAGCTGCAAAGGCTCTAGAGGAGCTCTTTTCACAGGCTAAGGATGATGGGGTGAATCTTTTTGCTTCTTCAGGATATCGTTCCTTTAAACTCCAAAAAAGTATATTTCAAAGAAATGTAAAGGCCTATGGAAGTGAGGAAAAAGCAAACCGTGTTAGTGCATACCCAGGAGAAAGTGAGCATCAAACAGGTTTAGCAATGGATGTTACCTGCGCTAAGATAGGTTATGGACTTGAGGAAAGCTTTGCAGATACTGCTGAGGGTAAATGGCTTAAAAAGAATGCTGCACAGTTTGGATTTATAATAAGATATCAAAAGGGAAAAGAAAAAGTAACTGGATATAGCTATGAACCATGGCACATTCGATATGTTGGAATCGACGCTGCAAAGTATATTTCGGATAAGGGAATAACGTTTGAGGAATATATGGGAAGTAAGGAGTAAACAACGCGTTGTGCGTTGGCGGGGGTTAGGGTTAGGGTAGGGTTAGGGGACGGTTCAGCATTTTCTTCCTGTATTGCGGGCGTTGGGGGTTGGGGACGGTTCAGCACTTTTCCCTCCGGAGGGAAAAGT
>DIRE01000040.1:19739-24320 GCA_002426575.1 Clostridiaceae bacterium UBA5444
GCTGAACCGTCCCCAACCCCCAACCCCAACCCAACCGCCATATAATATATTAATATATTAATACTAGAAATTTTAAAAGGGTGTGTTTTTTGTGGATGATTTTTTAGTAGTGGTAATTAAATTGCTGCTTTCTGCAGCTTTAGGTGCACTTATAGGATTCGAAAGGGAGCATAGCAATAGGCCTGCAGGACTTAGAACTAATACACTTGTTTGCATAGGAGCTGCCCTTGTTCAGATAACTTCTATTGACATTTTTAATAGATATAGTGGACAGACCAATATTGATCCTGCAAGGTTAGGAGCTCAGGTAATAAGCGGCATAGGTTTTCTTGGAGCAGGAACAATAATAAGAGAAGGCGCAAATATTAAGGGACTGACAACTGCTGCTGGATTATGGGTTGTCGCATGTATAGGAATAGCAATAGGTAGTGGCTCATATGCTGCAGGCATTATGGGAGCGGTTCTTGCATATATTATACTGCGTTCTATGAGGGTTGTTGAGTACAAAATGGCAAACCGTTCTAAGTATCTTGAGCTTGACTTAGAAATTGCAAATAAGCCTGGTGAAATAGGAAGGATTGGTAAATACCTAGGGGAGAAAAATATAAGTATACGGAATATGGTATTTAAAGAATATGAAGATGATGATGAAAGAGTAAACCTTTATCTAAGTATTAAGCTGCCAACAAAGCTTATGAAACAAGAGGTTATAGGAAACCTCTTGGATGAAGAGGGGGTTTACTCTGTGGAAGAGTTGTAAAATATGACGATTAGGATAAGAGAGCACGATTTTAGCGCTCTCTTTTATGTTCTAGACTGTATATATTCATTAATAAGCATATCGTATGCATCTTTTATAGTAATGATTAATGTATTTTTTGATGAAAAGAATATCATGCCATCTACAGAAGATATGGGAAGCACTTTAGGGGAAGTACCAGTGATAAATAAGCCATCAAAATCTTTTAATGTACTTGAATGTATATTTTGTTCAATTACCTCTATACTTAACCTTTGGCAGATTTCAATAATAGCACCTCTTGTTATACCGGGAAGCACATTGTAGGCAGGGGGAGTATATAGTGTTTTATCTTTTACAAAAAAAACATTTGATTTACTTCCCTCCGTTATATATCTATTTTTATCGACTAATAAAGCTTCATAAGAAGATGTCTTTAATATTTCTTCGTCAACTTTTTCCCTAAAAGGCAGGTTTAATGATTTTGCATTAGGGTTGCTTCTTTTTGCACTAAACAGTATTGTAGGGACACCATCCGTAATTTGGCTAAGCGATGGATAGCTGCTCTTTAAAAAGAAAAAATAATTATCTTGCATAGCAGTATTAAGATTGTTGATTATTATCTTAATATTGCCATTCTTACAGCTATTTAGCTCAACTAGGGAGTGTATGGAACTATTTAAATACTCGCTGCCGCTGCTTGTTTTTAAACTATATCCTAATAAATCTGCTGAACGTTTGAATCTTTCTACATGCTTTTCTAAAAACAGGGGAACTCCATCTATAACTCTTATAACCTCGTATACACCAGGCTGCTTTTTAGTTTTTTCCATATCAAGTTTTTGGGTTAAAATTGTTTTGCCATTTTGTATGGCATAATCGCCTAATATTTCGCTATTAATGAGTGAACGCAATATAAAACACCTCCAATAAATGTAAATAGTAATATATATGTATTTTACCATAGTACCCAAGCTTTAGTCATATCTAAATTGCTATTTTATTGAAACCCCAATCTAAGTATCAAAGTTTTATAAATAGGTTATAAAAAGTTTACTATTTGAGACACTAAAAAGGGGTGATAAAATAAAAAAACTAAAAAAGATATATATCTGCTCTGGAGTATTCTTGCTATTTTTAGTATTTTGGTCTAACACTAATCCAAGGCCAGCAATGGCTGCAGAGACCCAGGAGTATACAGTAAAAAGCGGAGACAGCATGTGGAAGATAGCATCTAAATTTCAGGTGGGAATATCTGAAATAATAGCTGCTAACCCGCAAATAAAAAATCCATCATTAATATACCCAGGACAGAAGGTTTCAATTCCTACATTAAGCGATGTAAAGGCAATTGAGAATAAGGTTGTTGAGCTTGTAAATCGCCAAAGAGTGAATGCAGGGCTTATACCTCTCACGGTTAATTGGCAGCTTTCAAGGGTTGCAAGATATAAATCAGATGATATGGCTATAAAAGGGTACTTTTCCCATACATCTCCAACCTATGGATCGCCATTTAAAATGATGGAGGATTTTGGGTTAAGGTTTTCCTCTGCAGGAGAAAATATTGCATATGGTCAGACAACACCTGAACAGGTAATGAATGCATGGATGAACTCTCCAGGCCATAAGGCAAATATATTGAGCCCAAACTTTACTGAAATAGGGGTTGGATATTCTAAAAATAGCAGTGGAGTATGTTACTGGACTCAGATGTTTATAAGACCGTAAAAAAGCTCAGTTTTCTGAGCTTTTTTAATTTGAAGGAAATTATAATATATAATAAAAAATTTATAAAATAAAGCATTTCTTTTTGGCTTTCATATTGAATTTTTCTATATACTCATTCATAATAGTAATTGATTTTTTTTTAACATACTAAAGACTAAATTATCTTATATATATTTTAAATTTGAAAATCTATATATAAGATATAGTGGAGAAGTTTATACTCCATGAAAATATGTGTTATAATTTTCTTTGTAAACATTTTTAAAAGGAGGCAAAATACATGAATTATTCTAAAGAAGTAGAAGACATGGTTTGTGTCGCAAAAGGACCAAATCATGGACCTGCCCCTATACCAGAAGAAGGCAAGTGGGTGAAATCAAAGGAGATAACTGATATTTCAGGCCTATCTCATGGAGTTGGCTGGTGTGCACCACAACAGGGAGCATGTAAGCTAACATTAAACGTAAAAAATGGTATTATCGAGGAAGCTCTTATTGAAACCCTTGGATGCTCAGGTATGACTCACTCAGCAGCAATGGCAGCTGAGATATTAACTGGAAAAACAATACTTGAGGCTTTAAATACTGACCTTGTTTGTGATGCTATAAACGTGGCAATGAGGGAGATATTTAAGCAATTAGCATATGGAAGAACACAGACTGCTTTTTCAGATGATGGACTACCAATTGGAGCAGGACTTGAGGACCTTGGAAAAGGATTAAGATCCCAGGTTGGAACCATGTTTGGCACTAAAGAAAAAGGTGTAAGATATCTTGAGATGGCCGAAGGCTACATATTAAAGCTTGGGCTTGATAAAAATAACGAAGTTATTGGATATAAATTTGTAAATCTAGGTAAGGTTATGGATGCTATAAAGAAGGGCATTGATCCTAAAGAGGCTTATGAGAAAAACATAGGAACTTATGGAAGATACGCTGAAGCAGTAAAACATATAGATCCAAGACAAGAATAATATTTAAGAGAGGTGATAAAAGTGGTTAAATTCGAAGGATATGAAAGAAGAATTGATGGCATAAACAAATGCCTTAAAGAATATGGTTTTGAAAATCTTGAAGAAGTAAGAGATTTATTGCTTTCAAAAGGAATAGATGTTGATAAAATAGTAAAAGGTGTACAACCTATCGCATTTGAGAACGCCGTTTGGGCATATACTCTTGGAGCAGGTATTGCTATTAAAAAGGGAGCAAAGAGTGCTGCAGAGGCTGCAGAAGCTATTGGTATAGGCCTTCAGGCATTTTGTATACCTGGATCTGTTGCAGATAGCAGAAAAGTTGGGCTTGGTCATGGAAACCTTGGAGCAATGCTTTTAAGAGAAGAAACAAAATGTTTCTGCTTCCTTGCAGGTCACGAATCATTTGCAGCAGCAGAAGGTGCAATAGGAATCGCAAAAACTGCTAACAAGGTAAGAAAAGAGCCTCTTAGAGTTATATTAAATGGCCTTGGAAAAGATGCAGCATACATTATTTCAAGAATAAATGGATTTACTTATGTTCAAACAGAATACAATTATTACACTGGAGATTTAAAAGTTGTACAAGAAAAAGCATTTTCAGATGGCCAAAACGCACAAGTTAAAGTTTATGGTTGTGATGAGGTAAACGAAGGCGTTGCAATTATGATTAAAGAGGGTGTTGATGTATCAATCACTGGTAATTCAACTAACCCAACAAGATTCCAACACCCTGTTGCTGGAACATACAAAAAATGGACTATCGAAAACAACAAAAAGTATTTCTCCGTTGCATCTGGTGGTGGCACAGGAAGAACACTACACCCTGACAACGTTGGTGCAGGCCCTGCATCCTACGGAATGACAGACACCATGGGAAGAATGCACAGCGATGCCCAATTTGCAGGCTCCTCCTCAGTACCAGCTCACGTTGAAATGATGGGACTAATCGGCATGGGCAACAACCCAATGGTCGGCGCAACCGTCGCCGTTGCCGTCGCTGTTAGCACCGCAAAATAACCTTGCGGAACCTCGGGACGGTTCATAAGCTTTAACCCCAACTTGGCGGTTGGGAAAGTGGGAAAGGGACGGTCCAGCATTATTAGTTGTTGAATATCATAAAATAGCTCTAACACAAGTGATT
>DIRE01000047.1 GCA_002426575.1 Clostridiaceae bacterium UBA5444
TTGAATGAAGATTGAGTAGATTTTGCATAATATGCTACCCCACAGAGTAAACCTATGCATAACAGCAATGCTGCCCCCATCCTTACAGCTTCTTTACGGGTTAAAATTATAACAAACCTGCTTATATGAAACACCTCTTATAAATCAGTATTAGCCGAAAAATACATTCCATCATATCTATATTCATATATCCATTCATATATTCTCGGACCCAGCATCATTGGTGCGGGAAAAGCTTTCGCGGCGGTTCCAGCCGTCTTCACATAAGTTAAATGATGGGAAGAATGTTTTGATCGATATTTAGCTCTTTTTGAATTCAGGAACATTTGTTGACAGATATTTTACAAGTTCAAAATTTGTCTTAACATATTCCGGTAAGTAAATTCCGCCATGAGCCAAATCTTCATATTCATGAAAATCGCTTCCAGATAAAATCTTCATGTTGTTTGCTACAGCATAGTCAAGTGCCTTATCGTTATGGGAGTCGTGCCTCATATTTCCGTTGTAAACTTCAATTCCATCTAAATATTCACATTTTTGTGGGCTGCAATAGTTTCTAAAAGGATGGGCTTGATAAATTAAACAACCATTTTCTTTTACTAACTTGTAAAGTTCATTGATTTTTAAATCAAAAATGCCGTCACTTTGTAACACAAAGTCTTGCGTTATTCCGTATATTAGGTATTCGTTTTTAGATTCATTAAGATTAATCTCCATACCCAAAAATACATTAACACCAATTTTTTCTCCTTCTTCGCGTGCAATTCGATAACCTTTAAGCCATAAATCCAAGGCTTTATTTTTATTGCTTGACAATTGTTCTAAATAATCTTCCTTAAAATGGTCAGTTACGATTATGTTGCCATAACACTTTTCTTTGTATAATGATGGTATTTCCTTTGCAGATACGCTCCCACAGGGGCTAACTTCTTTTGTATGCAAATGTGTTTCTGTCAGTATCATAAATTTATCTCTCCTTGTTATATTGGTAGTGTAAAGTTAACACTACTATTCTTTTGTTAAAGTCTTTTATTTTCAAGGGCTGCAAAGTTTTTTAAATAAAAAAATTGAGGCTTAACATACATCATATTTTACACCTTTTTCCGAGCATTTTGGGCTTGAAATCGTATTTTTTGCATAAAAAAGAAACTGCCACACTAATTACTTAGTGCGCCAGTTTCTTTTATTTCACTTCAAACTCTGTGCTTCTCTTCTTAGTTCCCGAAATCGGAAGAATTATTATTTCCATCTTTATCAATTATATTTTTTATATTATCAACTATTGTGCTAGGTACCGCTGCTTCTCCTCCTAAAACTACTAATTTGGCATTGCTTATGCCTTTAGATTTTTCTTTAAGATACTCCTCTACAGGCTTACCAATATTTTTATATGTTAAAAACATAGGTGCTCCATTCTTAGCTGCTAATGCTGCTCCAGACAATGCATCTGCAAATTCATTTCCTAAAGTGCCTTCTCCCACAGCTACAAAAATATTATTAAAGTTTAACTCTTTTTCAAAGTACTTAATTACATTAACATTTGTTTCATATCTGTCTTTTCCGTATAATCTGATAGGTGCATTTTCAGCAATATTTTTTGCAGTAATTTCAACCTTTGGAGATATGCAGTCTTCCCCTCCAACTAAATAAATTACTGAAACCTCTGCATTTGAGATATAATATTTAATACTCTTAGGAATCTCATTTTTTTCTGTAAGCAATATTGGCATTACATTGATAGCTGCTATAGGTGCAATTGATAGTGCATCTGCAAAGCCATTTCCCGAAGCTAATGCACAACTTTCATCCACCTTAATATTTTTAGTTGCTGCTTCTTCTAATAGCTTATTTGCAATAACTGCTGATGTCTCATATCTATCACTACCTGCTATTCTATCAACATATATGTTATTTATCTTTTTAATCTCTTCTTCAACTTTCTTAGATACAGCACCCTCCCCACCTGCAATAATTACTTTTTTAACTTCGAGCCTCTTAAGCTCGTCTTTTACTTCATTACTAAGCCTATCACTATTAGTTAAAAGTATAGGCGCATCATACACTTTAGCAAGTGGTACTGAGCAAAGTAAATCAGCATAATCTTCCCCTGTGGCAATTATGGCATATTCAGCCTTTTTCCATCCTCTTTTAGATATAGCTGCCGATGTTTCATACCTATCTTTCCCTTGAATCCTTTCAACAACTGTATCTGCATTAACTTCAGGTATAAAAGGTAAAATATTTTCTTCATCTGAATTCTTAACTATAAATGAAGGATCATAAGCATCTTTTAACGCTGCAGTATTAACTTTTATTTCTTTGTAATTTTTCACAAGTATCAACCCTGATTTAGATGGTACAGAAGCATTTAATATTCCGCCTTTTATTTCATATGTTTGTCCAGTTATTGCATCTGTTAAAGTTCCATCTAAAAACATATCTTTAACATTTAGCTGAATACTATTTTCATCTGCTCTATTTACTAAAACAAGGGCTTTATCATTATCATTTGTTCTTAGATATGCCACCATATCATCAGAATCGATATCAACAACTTTTATATCACCTGTTCTTAATACTTCATAATTATCTCTGATATTTGCAAGTTTAGCATACCATTCTACTAGCTCTTTATTTCCTTTTCCCCAAATCATGCCTCTTCTGTTATCAGGATCATCGCAGCCAGGAATACCAGCTTCATCGCCGTAATATATACATGGTGTTCCAGGATAGGTCATTTGTATAAGTGGAACAAGTTTCATACTTTCAAGTGCTTCTTTTGAAGGCTCTTTAGCTACACCCTTCTCACTCTTCTTAGCTCCGTCTATATTTGAAATAGCTCTTTGAGTATCATGAGAACCTACAAGGTTTAGCATTGCTTCAAAAGCTTCTCTTGGATACTGCTCTCTCATTGCTTCAAGTTCATTTATAGATTGCTTAGCACTTATACACTGCCCATCTTCATTTTTCCCTTTTACAAAATTCATTACTGAATCCCTAAATCTATAGTTCATTACTGAATCGTACATATCACCAAGAATATATTTTGAAGCATCTGCCCAAATCTCACCAATTATTACATTATCACCTTCGCTCTTTACTGCCGTCCTAAACTTTCTCCAAGTTTCATCTGAAACTTCATTTCCCACATCAAGTCTCCAGCCATCTGAACCATTTCTAAGCCAATACCTTGAGTTGGAATTTGGTCCATCTATTATTTCATCAGCCCAGGTTTTAACATTATATTCTGACCCATTCAACGACTGAATAACCGGCATGGAATCATATCCCCACCAGCCTTCGTAGTCATAATGCCTTTCATTTCCTTCTCCCACTAATTTATTATTAATTACAAACCAGTCTTTATAATGAAAATCGGTTATACCCTGTGATTTATAATCTGACTGTACTTGTGCTTCAGCAGGTTCCTTGTCCATTTTATTATTGTTCATTAAATCGTAAACCTTTGACCAGTACTGATAAGCACCCAATGGCTTTCCTGTTGCAGCATATTTCTCATATCTATCAAAGTAAATAGAATCATCTGAAACATGGTTAAACACTCCATCAAGGATTATATTCATACCTCTCTTTTGTGCTTCATCTTTTAGTTTAAGAAAATCATCCATATTACCAAGTATAGGGTCTATATTCCTATAATCTGTAGTATCATACCTATGGTTTGAAATTGAATGTGAAATAGGATTAAGATAGAGTATATTTACGCCTAATGCTTTTAGATAATCAAGTTTATCCGTAACTCCCTTTATATCTCCACCATATATTTCATTGCACCAAATGCCATCTCCCTTAGTTCCTGCATAGTTAGGATCATCTTCTATCTGGGGATCTTCAGGTATAGCATACCAATCTTTATAAAACTCATAATTTACAGAACCCCTTGCAGTTTTTTGTGCAGTATCATTTTTCCTATCGCCGTTATAAAATCTATCTGGGAAAATCTGATATGCAATACCATTTTTCATCCAATCCGGAGTTTTAAAACCAGATTCATAAACATTCAAATCATATAATTTAACACTACCTAAGTTATCTAATTTTCCGCTTCCAAAATAGCCATCATCATCACCATAGGCCTTAACTTCTGACCCATTTGATAATACAAAATAGTACTTGTTCATTCCTATTTTATTTGGAGTATATTCTGCAGTCCATTTGTCTGAACCATCTTCAAAGCTTTCCTTTTTCTCCATTTCAATGATTTTACTTCCATCACCTGAAACGATTATTAACTTGGCCTGAGTTAAATCATCTTTTGCTGCTTTAAGGTTAAACTTAACCCTTGTATTAACAGGTACAGCTCCATAAGGGGTTTTGTATCCAAGCTCTCTGGAATTATACAAAACACTGGATTCATCAATTTTTTTACTTGAGCAGTCGTTGAATACCATACCTGATAAAGAATCATAACTTATAGTTACTTCCCTTGAATCTTCTTCAATAGTTATCATAGGTATATTTATTGTTTTTTCACCAATTAATACAATTAAGTCATCATGGCTTCCCTTACTTAAAGAAACCTTTGCACTATAAACTCCTGTTAGGCCTTCATCCTTCATTACTGTGTCTTCAGAAATTCCCGTGCCTTTAAGTTGTGCATTAACTGCTATATACGTAGTGGTATCCACTATCCTGTGACTTACATCAGAATAAATAAATGTAATATCCTTTGTTGCATTTACACTAAGCATAATATTAGCTCCATCTTTTTTTCCTTCAGCTCCGTAGTTTTCAGCCCAGCTCCCACTTAAAGCAACCTTATATTCATAGCTCCCAGCTGGAACATTTTTTAATGTTAATTCATACCTGTTATCTCCCTTATAGAGCATCCTTGTCCTATAATCTGAAGGCGTCCAATCTGAAGCACCCACTGCACCTTGTATTGTTCCAACCAAAACTACATTTTTTCCTCCTGGCACCTCGGAGATTTCCCTTACTATATCTAGATCCTTCGATATATTTATTTCATCTTTACTTGCTGTTACAGTTACTTTCTTTGAATCCTCTCCATCTTCTAATAAGCTTGCTTTTAATATTCCATTTTCATCTATTGAAGCTGCATCTTCAGGTAAAACACTCCAACTAACTTCCGATATTACTTCATCGTTGCCTTCTGCAGTTAATGATAATGCACTGCATGTAGCAGTTTCACCATGTTTAACTTCCCCCGGAGCATCAATGGAGTAAAACCCTGGCACAAATAATGCAGAATTATCCCCTGTAGTCTTTGTATTAGCTGGATCCCTAAGCCAGTTTCCATCCACAATAAACTTATATCCATGTTTTCCAGCTGCTAATTTATTTATAGTAATGGAATATACATTATTTTCATCCTTAGTCATAGCCTTTTTGCTATTCTGCCAATCTGTCATACTTCCTGCAAGATAAACCGCTTTTGCAGAATCTGAAGCTTTGTACCTAAAGGTAATAGTTCCATCTGAATTTATCTCTGGTGAAACAATATTATCCTCACTTGAGCCGCCGCTTTCTTCTGCAATTTCAGGATAATTTATAGAGTCCTTACACAAATTAAGAAAAGGATTTGCCATAAATGTTACATCTTTATCTTCTGAAATATTGAATCCAATATTAGTACTTACTTCTCCATTGCTCCATTTATGGTCATATGCGGCCTTATACTCATAACTTCCTGCTTTTAGATTAAAAGCCTTTTTAAAGAATCCCCCGCCTATATAATCCAAATCAAATTTTGTATCTTCAGGCTTCCAGTCTTGTCCACCTGTTTGACCTAAAGTTCCTGTTATTGTAGCAAATTCTTTAAAGCTTCCAGCATCATTGACTGAATCATAAATTTTTTTACTATTATTATCAAATATAAAAGTTACCGCACTTCCTGAAGTCACCTGAATGGCCTTATTATTCCGAGGATATGCTTCATCCCAGTCTTTATTTAAAGCAACCTTATATGAATACTCTTTGTCATTTTTAAAACTAACATTAATTTCATACATTCCCTCTAAACAATACTTCATTAATGTTGCTTCATTTTCAGGGCTCCAATTTTTGCCCAGTTCATTATCCTCCAGAAAATCTCCCACTAAGGTTACTGCTGGAGGAGCCTCCTCAGCATAAACCTTCATCAGGTTAACATTAGGAATAAGATTAAATAAAAATAGTAGTACTACTGTAAAAATTACGTTCCTCTGAAATCTCCTTTGAAATTTTTTCATTCTACACCCTCCTTTATTTATGCAATCGCTCGCATAATGATATTTGTTGTGTTCTATATCAACTTATTCTATACCCCCCTTTATTTATGCAACCGTTTGCATAATGATATTTATTATATTCTATATTAATTTAAAAATTCCTTCTATAATTTGTAATCTTCAGAATAATTTTAAAAGTTAATGAGACAAGCCCATTTATTAAAGAAAAGATTCTTATATTGTATTAGATACAAGAAAAACGCCGCAGAAAAATCTTTGGCGTTCATGGCTGATATAATTTAGATTAATTCGATTTCTGCGAGAGGTTGTACAGCATAGCACATGAGCTTATTCCCCAAGGACAACCTTATCCGTATCTTTTTTGCTTCCTTAGGCTTTGGA
>DIRE01000033.1:0-5720 GCA_002426575.1 Clostridiaceae bacterium UBA5444
CCGTCAAAGTTGGTATAACTCAGAAGGCATAAAATATGGTGTTGAGCATTGGAGGCGAAACAGGGGAAGATGTATGGGGACAATATACTGGCAATTGAATGATTGCTGGCCTGTGGCTTCGTGGTCTAGTATCGACTATTTCGGAAGGTGGAAGGCCCTGCATTACTTAGCAAAGAGATTTTATGCTCCATTATTGATATCCGCATGCGAGGAGGGTACTTATGTTGAACTGCATGTGACTAATGAAACATTTTGTAAGGCCCAAGGCGATGTTATATGGAGGCTAAGAGATAGAGGCGGCAGTATTATTGATAGTGATACAATAAAGGTTCAAGTAGAACCATTGTCATCAAAACGGTGTGCCGTACTAGACTTTTCAAGTGTTTTAAATAGTACTCAGAAGAAAAGAAATACATATCTTGAGTATGAATTCACTCAGGATACAAGCATCATAAGCAGTGGTACAGTACTATTTGCTAAGCCTAAGCATTTTGAATTTGTGGACCCGCAATTAAAAGTTAGTGTTGAGGAAATAGAAGACAGATTCGTATTGACAGTAACATCAAAATCATTTGCAAAATATGTGATGCTGGATTTGAAAGATGTAGACGGTGTTTTTGAAGATAATTATTTTGATTTATCGCCTAACACTGAAAAGAAAATAAATATAATGAAACAAGATATTTCAAGGCAGCTATCTCTTGAAGAATTTAAACAGGCGATCATGGTGAGAAGCTTGATTGATACTTTTTAATATTAGTAGCCCAATATTCAGATAAAGTTATAAATCATAGAAACCAAACATTGTATTGAAGTTTCGTGATATGCAGCATGTACTCTGTATTCTATAGGAGTCATGCTGTTTGTTTTTTTGATATCCACCCATTTTGGTAATCCCATAAAAAATAGAGATAACATTATATATAGGTATAGGAGGAATATGTAAAGATAAAGTGAATATAGAATAAGGAAGGTAATAGTATAAATGGGGGATAAATACATGAGCGCTTTTTTAATAACATTTGTAATATTAAATCTTGTCATAGGGATATGGGTTTTGGTATATTATATTCGGAATTTTAAAGAAGCAAATAGTTTTATAAAGTATGGTTTGGTGGTTATGGTTATATTTATTATTATAAATATTATGTGTGTAAAATTAATTGGGAAAGTGAGCCCTTTAATGTTTATTGTATATTCCATAAAGACTGCAATTTACACTTGTATTGGAATGGAATTGTGTTCAAAATTAGGATATAAAGATATGCCTCTTATGAGGAAGGCTTTCCATAGTTCTGATGGAGAAGATATAAATATGCCAAATTATATACTAAGTATTGCAGGGGTAATTGGTGGATCAGCATTATTTACATATATACTGTTTAAAATAACATCGCCTAAGGTATCTGATATATTAGTAAGATTCACAGAATCTAATCCAAATTCAAACGATGTGTCAACGCTAGCTTTAGTAGCATATTCATTAAGTCTTGTTATAACAGAAGAGTTAACATTTCGATTTATAACACCAAATCTTATAGCAAAAAAATTCAAATTAGAAGGGAAAAAATATTGGATTGCAATTATATTTTCAGCAATGTTTTGGTCTGTTGCTCACTCTGGCACCCTTGACCCTGAGTGGGTTAAGCTTGTTCAGATATTCCCTATAGGATTAGCTCTAGGTTGGCTTTTTAAAAATTATGGTTTGGAAAGCACTATATTTGCCCACGCAGGTTTTAACATTTTGATGACCTTATTGAATAATACTTTAGCCTAAATGTAACTTACCCTTTTTAGTTTTTTGGTCTATTAATTTTTTTAAATAGTAGTATAATAAAAAGAGCTTTGATGTAAAAGTGCAGGTAGTTATAAAATACCTGTGCTTTTTGTGTCTATAAGAGAAATAATTATTCAATACCATCCGTTATTGACACAACATATAGTGGGTGGTAAACTTATAACCACCAATATATAGTTTTGAGGAGGAAATCATATGATAACAAAGATCAAAAAAAGAGATGGAAGAGAAGTCCCGTTTAATATTGAAAAAATTGCAAATGCTATAAACAAGGCTTCAAATTCAGTAGGGGTAAATGATTATGAAGCCGCTTTTAAATTAGCTGAAGAAACAGTAAGGTATATTGAAAAAGATATTGCTGCAAATACTAATGCTGGCATACCTTCAGTTGAGGAGGTACAAGATATTGTTGAAAAAGCCCTTATAGAGAGTGGAAGAGCTGAAATTGCAAAAGCATATATATTGTATAGAGCTGAAAGAACAAGGATAAGAGAGATGGACACTCGTCTCATGAAAGTATATGAGGACTTGACATTTAAAGAAGCTGATGAGAATGATATTAAGCGCGAAAATGCAAACATTGATGGAGATACAGCCATGGGCACAATGCTTAAATATGGCTCTGAAGGATCAAAGCAGTTTGTTGAGATGTTTATTTTAAACCCTGAACATTCAAAAGCTCATAAAAATGGAGATATACATATACATGATCTTGATTTTTTGACGCTTACTACTACATGTTGTCAGGTTGATATTGCAGAATTGTTTAAAGATGGTTTTAGCACGGGGCATGGTCATTTGAGGGAGCCTAATGATATACAAAGTTATTCTGCCCTTGCATGTATTGCAATTCAGTCTAACCAAAATGATCAGCACGGAGGACAAAGTATACCAAACTTTGACTATGGTATGGCTCCTGGAGTTGCTAAGACTTATGCAAAGCTTTATATAAAGAACCTAACTAATGCCATTGAACTGCTTACAGAATGTGATGATGCACAGGCTATTATAAAAGAAATGTCAGATAGAATAAAAGAAGATAAAAATATTGTTCCAACATTAGATGATAGGAATGGCTATAGATTAGTTGAAAAAGAATATCTTTATAATTATTTTAAAGATGAAGAAATAATAAAGAAGGCACAAGAGTTTGCATTAAGTAAAGCATATAAGGATACTGATAGGGCTACCTATCAGGCGATGGAAGCATTTATTCACAATTTAAATACAATGCACTCAAGGGCTGGCGCTCAAGTCCCATTTAGTTCTGTAAACTATGGTACTGATGTATCTGAAGAGGGAAGAATGGTGGTTAAAAACCTTTTATTATCTACGGAAGCAGGCCTTGGAAATGGTGAAACGCCAATATTTCCAATACAGATATTTAAGGTAAAAGAGGGAATAAACTATAATGCAGGTGATCCTAACTATGATTTGTTTAAGCTATCATGCAAAGTAAGTGCAAAGAGATTATTCCCTAATTTCTCTTTTATTGATGCACCTTTTAATCTTAAGTATTATAAAGAAGGCAGACCTGAAACAGAGGTAGCCTATATGGGTTGCAGGACAAGGGTTGTTTCAAACATATACGACCCATCTCGTGAAACAGTATTTGGAAGGGGAAATTTAAGCTTTACCACGATAAATCTTCCAAGGATTGCATTAGAAAGCAATGGAGATATAGACCTATTTTTTGAAAAACTTGATAGCAAAATAGATATTGTAATAGATCAGCTACTTGAGAGATTTGAGATACAGGCAAGAAAAAAGGTGAAGAACTATCCGTTTTTAATGGGGCAAGGTGTTTGGATGGATTCTGATAAATTAGGCTGGGAAGATGAGGTAAGAGAGGTTATAAAGCATGGAACTTTAAGTACTGGGTTTATAGGGCTTGCTGAATGTCTTAAGGCTTTAACGGGAAAGCATCATGGAGAATCTGAAAGGTCACAGGAGATAGGTCTTAGCATAATAAAACATATGAGAGACCGCATGGATGAAGCATCCCAAGAATATAAACTTAATTTTTCATTGCTAGCTACACCTGCTGAAGGTACAGCTGGACGTTTTGTAAAGATAGATAGAAAGATTTATGGAAAGATTGAAGGAGTTACAGATAGGAAATATTATACAAACAGTTTCCATGTACCTGTTTATTATAAAACTACTGCATTTAAGAAAATACAGACAGAAGCTCCATATCACGAGTTAACAAATGGTGGCCATATAACTTATGTAGAGCTTGATGGAGATCCTTCACAAAACCTTGAGGCTTTTGAGAAGATTATAAGGGCTATGAAGGAGAGCGGAGTAGGGTATGGTTCTATAAACCACCCAGTTGATAGGGATCCAGTTTGCGGTTATACAGGGATAATAGGAGATAAATGTCCAAAGTGCGGTAGAGAAGAAGGAAATATAAAGTTTGAAAGGATAAGAAGGATAACAGGATATCTTGTAGGGACATTAGATCGTTTTAACGATGCAAAAAGGGCTGAAGAGAGAGATAGAGTAAAGCACTCTATAGCATAGATTAGGGTGATTGAGATGGATAACAAACTGAGGATTGCAGGAATAGTAGAAGAATCTATTGTAGATGGACCAGGTATAAGGTTTGTAGTATTTACTCAAGGATGCAAGCATAACTGCCCGGGATGCCATAACCCTCATACCCACTCCTTTGATGGAGGAGAGATAGTTGAAATAGACAGCATAATAGATAGCATAAAGGAAAACCCCCTTTTAAGCGGGGTAACATTAAGCGGAGGAGAGCCCTTTGAGCAGGCAAAGGCTCTTGCTGAATTATCTAAAAAGATTAAAGAGCTTGGGTATAATATTATTTCTTATACAGGTTATACCTATGAATATATTATAGAAAACTCCTCTGAAGCAAGTGGATGGATGGACTTGCTTAAAGAGATAGATATACTAATAGATGGAAGGTTTGAAATCGAAAAGAAAAGCCTTAATCTAAGATATAAAGGCTCATCAAACCAGCGTATAATAGATGTTAAAAAAACAATGGCAAGCGGAAATATAGTAATTGCTTCTATATAAGAAGAGAAGATGTCAGACGACTTTTACTAAGTAGTAGTAAAAAATAAGAACTTATTTCGAAGGGAAAAAATTCTAATAATTGAACCATACCATAATTTAGCTTATAATGTAATCAAATACCTACGAAGGAGCGTGTGTTATATGAGTATTCATATAGGAGCAAAGGAAAATGCTGTTGCAAACACTGTGTTACTACCTGGGGATCCCCTTAGAGCAAAGTTCATAGCAGAGAATTTCCTTGAAGATGCTGTATGTTATAGCGAGGTACGTGGTATGTATGGCTATACTGGTACATACAAAGGTAAGAGGGTTTCTGTGCAAGGTACTGGTATGGGTATACCTTCAATATCTATTTATGTAAATGAACTTATACAAAGCTATAATGTAAAAAACTTAATAAGAATAGGCACCTGTGGTTCAATGCATAAAGATGTAAAAATAAGAGATATTGTTATGGCAATGAGTGCTTGCACTGATTCAAGTGTCAATAAACTAAGGTTTAATGGAATGGATTATGCACCAACAGCCAATTTTGAATTGCTGAAAAAGGCATATGATTCGGCTGTAGCAAAAGGAATAGAACCTAAAGTAGGCAGCATACTTACATCAGATACATTCTACCATGATGATCCAGATACATGGAAAAAGTGGGCAAAGTTTGGAGTAATTGCAGTAGAGATGGAAACAGCTGCTCTGTACACTATAGCAGCTAAATATGGGTGCAGGGCACTTACACTGCTTACAGTAAGCGACAGTATTGTCACAGGGGAGCTTACATCATCAAAAGAGCGTGAGACAACATTTACAAATATGATGGAAATTGCACTTGACATAGCAGAGTGAAAATATAGTTAAAAAAGTAGACATTTTA
>DIRE01000033.1:5891-6362 GCA_002426575.1 Clostridiaceae bacterium UBA5444
TAAAAAAGTAGACATTTTAAAATGTCTACTTTTTTAACTATTTCACAGAATAAGTTCTTTTAGCTAATGTATTAAATCTATTTACTACATCATCAATTTTAAATTCATCAATACCATTTAGATAAGAATTAATTGTATTATTAAAATTTTTACACCAATGGCTAGGAATTCCCTTTTTGCCTACTATAGCACCTATGATACTTCCAGCCGTAGCTGCAGTACAATCATTGTCTAATCCCATGGCCACAGTTTCCGAAAGCACCTTTGTAACATCGTCTCCTCCAATGCTTATACCAAATATAGTAAGGCAGGCATTGTTTATAGTATGAACCCCACTCATTCCTTTAAACTTATCATCTACTGCTTGTCTTGCATCCTTATAGTTTTTAATATTATTTCTTTCATCTAAAGCCCATTTTACTGCTTTACTTAATGAACATTCCCTTGGTATTTCGCTTAAGCCAATCTTTA
>DIRE01000061.1:0-38071 GCA_002426575.1 Clostridiaceae bacterium UBA5444
TCCGCCAATTCTTACGAGGTTTTCATCTACCACTGTAACATCAACTTTAGTGGCAGAGTTTATGCCCTCCGCCAAGTCCTGGATTTTATCTTGAATTAATCTCAAATATGACATGAAATCACCCCAAAAAAGATCGTATTTTATATAAACCTATAATATTATTCTATCATAAATGAAGTAGGAAGTAAGAGGTAAGATGTAAGAGTTAAGAGGTAATAGGTAAGAAGTAATATTTGGTGGTGGAAGGTGGGTTTAGGTTGTATAAAAGGTGAGTTTATTGGGGTTTAGAAAAATCAGTTGAGAAGTATGATTAAATATGGTAGAAATTATGATAAAATAGCTATTATGTTATTATTTAATATGGAAAAGTAAAGTACTAAATTATGTATAAAAGGAGCATTCCGTAATGAATTTTATAGTTGAAAAGGAAAAAAGGACAAAGGTTATTGATAATGTAGAGGTTCTTGTTGCAGGAGGTGGGACGGCAGGGGCCATAGCAGCCATAGCAGCGGCAAGGCGTGGATTTAAGGTTATGATAGTAGAACAGTTTTCATCCCTTGGAGGAAGTGCAACAGAGGGACTTGTAACACCACTTATGAATACAAATATAGAGGGGAACCCAATGTGCTCTTCGATTAGTGATGAAATAAATAATAGAATAATAGGGTTAGGCTTTGCCGCTGAAGATGATTCAAATAATAAAGGCCATTTTGATCCATTGATGCTTAAACTGGTTCTTGAGGAGATGGCTGCAGAAGCTGGAGTTAAAATTTTATACTATACTTATATTTGCGATGTATATAAAGAAGATGACAAGATTGCTGGTGTTATTATTGAAAATAAGGGGGGAAGATCAGCAATATTAGCATCTAGAGTAATAGACTGTACGGGGGATGCAGATGTAGCATATCTATGCAAAGTCCCTATGGAAAGCGGACAGATAGATACAGGCAAAAACCAGCCAATGTCAGTAAGATATATGATGTCAGGCATAGATATAAAGAAGTTTTCTGAGTTTATAAAAGAGGTCGGGGGATGTGATCTATATAATCCGCCATTTTTTCATACGGCAATGGTATGGGGAAGGAATTGGCAATTAGAGTCTGTATTTAAAAAGGCATTAGAAAATGGGGATATAACTTATGAGGACGGCCTATACTGGCAGGTTTTTGGGGTGCCAGGAAGATGCGACTCATTAGCTTTCAACTGCCCTGAGATTTTTGAAGGGGTAGACGGGACAAATCCAGAGGATTTAACCAATGCGCAAAGCTATGCAAAAAAGGCCATAATGCGTCATATAAAATTTTATAAAAAATATTTTAAAGGGTTTGAGAAAAGCTATGTTACAGATATTGCTACCCAAGTTGGCGTAAGGGAGTCAAGAAGAATAAAAGGGCTTTATTACCTTACAGATGAAGATATATTTCTAAATAGGAAATTTCCTGATTATATAGCTAAATCAAATTATCCTGTTGATGTTCATGGGTACGAATTGCTTAATAAATATATGGATATGGATGGTAAGGACGATGTGCCTTATTATGAAATACCATATAGGTGCCTTGTACCATTAGGTATAAAAAATCTTATAGTTGCAGGAAGATCTATTTCCGCATCATTTACTGCTGAGTCCTCACTTAGGATACAACCAACAGTAAGGGCCATGGGAGAAGCAGCCGGAATTGCTGCTGCAGTATCTATTGAGGAAAATAAGGACTTTAATGAAATAAATGGGCAATATATACATGAAGAAATGATAAAAAACGGTGCAAACTTTGGTTAGATGGCATATTCTGCAATGAATATGTATATTAAAGCGCTAAGTATTAAAGACTATAATTGAGTTATTTAATTATAGCCTTTTTATTTTGAAGCGTTTTTCGCTTTATTTTCGTTAAATATTTGATTTTAATATGATTTTCTAATAAAATAGATAGGAAGTATTCTAATGTATGGATTATGTGTAACACTAAAAAATTCACTTTGCATAATAAAAGTGTTATAATTAATCCTAGCGGTAAAGTATATATAAATATTTCTGGAACAAATTTTTAATTATACCGTCATAATAAAAGACTAAACAGTAAATATAGCAAAAAATACTATATGCTGTTTTGCTAAATATTTGACAACTAGTATTTAGTAAGAAGTATATAAGTTACGGTAGGAGAAGATAACAATGAAAAAAGCATTTATGATACTTGAGGTATTTATAGTGATAATATCTAATTATTATTTTATACTATCACTATTTGGTATGTTCAAGTCTCGGAAAAAGAGGGAACTATCTCAGCCTAAAACAAAGTTTGCCGCAATAGTTGCAGCTCATAATGAAGAACAGGTTATAACAGGAATAATTGATAGTCTAAAGCAGGTTGATTATCCAAAAGAACTTCTAGATATATACATAGTTGCCGATAATTGTACTGATAGGACTGCTGAAATAGCAAGAGGAATGGGATCAGATATAAATGTGTATGAAAGAAGAGACACTTCTATTAAGGGTAAGGGTTTTGCATTAAAATGGATGTTCGAGAAAATTTATAAGATGGACAAGGGATATGACGCGGTAGCAGTTTTTGATGCAGATAACTTGGTTTCTAGCAATTTCTTTAAAGCAGTTAATGATAGGTTCCTAAAGGGGGAAAAGGTAGTACAGGGATATTGCGATAGTAAGAATCCTTATGACACCTGGATTACTGGTTCATATGCCATTTCTTACTGGACGGCTAATAGGCTTTTCCAATTAGCAAGACAAAATATTAAATTATCATGTCAGCTAAATGGAACAGGCTTTTGTGCCGATATAAAGACATTACAGGAGGTTGGATGGGAGGCAAAAAGTCTTACAGAGGATCTTGAATTATCTTGCAAACTAGTATTACATGATTATAGGGTTGATTGGTGCTATGATGCTGTTGTTTATGATGAAAAACCCCTAAGCATGACTGATTCTTTGAAACAGAGGAAAAGATGGATGCAAGGTTTTTCAGATATGTTTAGCAAATACTTCTTTAAGCTAATTAAAAAGAGTATTGCTGAGTTTGATTTTAAAGCCTTTGACTGTGCAATGTATGTTTTTCAGCCTTTTACTGTAATATTATTTACATTTGCAACGATACTTGCTTTCTTTATTCCATTAGATAGTGCTACCATTGAATCTGTGGTCAATGTCAACTTTCTAATTATGACAGCCAAAGTACTTGGTTTACTTCAATTTATTTATTTACCAATTATTTTGATTATGGATAGAAGGGTAAATTTAAAGGTTGCATTATACTTTTTATTGTATCCAATTTATTCTGCTACATGGGTACCAGTTACCATAGCCGGAATGATTGATAAGAATAAGAAGGAATGGGATAAGACGACTCATACAAGGAATATTAGTATAAATGAGATGAAAGCATCAAATGAAATGAAGGCATCATAATAAACGAAATATATGAAAAAATGACATATAATAATAAAAAATAGCACTGTAGAATATTATGTTTAATTCTATAGTGCTATTTTTGTAAAAAAAACATTAAAATTTTAAAAACCATGAAGGATTATATATATTTATGGAGAATAATTAATATGTGTCTTATGGTTAAACATGAAAGATTTGTATAATAATAAAATCAATTACTGTTTACTGTTTACTATTTAATTTACTTTGCCTTTGGAGGTGAGATGCTTATTGTCAATTGAAGAAAATATTTTGTTAGTTAATGAAAAAATTAAAGAAGCATGCAAAAGAGCGGGAAGATGCAGTGATGAAGTTAAACTTATTGCTGTTAGCAAAACAGCTAGCCTAGACAGCATAAATAAGGCTTTAGAATGTGGTATTACAACATTTGGCGAAAATAAGGTACAAGAGCTAGTGGATAAATTCCCATATGTTGATAAAAAGGCAGAGTGGAATATGATAGGCCATCTACAAACCAATAAAGTAAAATATATAGTTGATAAAGTTTCTATGATTCAATCAGTGGATAGCATAAAATTAGTAAAAGAGATTGACAAACGTTTTGGTGGCTGCGGAAAGGCAGCAAATGTACTTGTGGAAATAAATATAGGCAGAGAAGAAAGTAAGACTGGAATAGACATTGATGATGCAATTGATTTTATTACTAAAGCAAGTGCTTATGAAAATATAAAATTATGTGGGCTTATGACTGTTGCCCCTATTTGTGAAAACCCAGAAATGTCAAGGCCATACTTCAGAAAAATGAAAGAAAAATTTGATCTAATTAAATCAATGAATATTAAAAACGTAGATATGAAGTATTTATCAATGGGAATGACAGGCGACTTTGAGATTGCAATAGAAGAGGGATCTAACATGGTTAGAATAGGAACAGGAATATTTGGGGAAAGAAACTATTAAAAAAAAGGGGGTTTCATAATGGCTAGCAATCTATTTGACAAAATATTAGATGTTTTTGGAATGGGTGATGACATGGATTATGAAGATGAAAATGAGGAAATGAATACTTTAGAAACAGGTTCAATTGAGGTTATTCCCAACAATAGGAAAGGAAAGGTAGTAAGCATAAATCCTAATTCAAATGCTAAAGTTGTTATTGTAGAGCCTTTAGAGTTTGAGGAGATAACAACACTTTGCGATTGCTTAAAAAGCAAAAAAATAGTTATTATAAATCTAAAAAGTGTAGATAGCAGATTGGCTCAAAGGTTTGTAGACTTTGCAGGTGGAGCCGCATATGCATTAGATGGAGAAATTCAAGAGGTATCTCCAGGCGTTTTATTGCTTACACCAGTTAATGTTGATGTTTCTTCAGATTTAAAAGATGAGCTTTCCAATCGTGGAATATTCTCATGGACAGGAAAATAATAAACAGGTGATTATTTGGGAAAAAGAGAAAATATACTAGAACATTTAAATGAAAATGAAAAACTATTTGCAGTAAGAATAATTGATTATGTTGAACAAGTTGAGAAAAGCTGGGGTATAAGGTATACTCAATTTTTAGACCCATCTCAAGTTGTTAAAGCTGAAAAGATAATTAAGCAATGTGGTAGTAGTATAAACTATTTTGTAACATCAGGGATAGAAGATTGCGAAAGAAATATAATTGTTATATCCCATGATAGTATTGACGCTCATGGGATAGTTTTGCCTATAGCACCAATACTGCTAGATGGTAATTTTAAGTTTGAGATCCTACACCATAGAGATGTACTAGGTGCTATTATGAACCTTGGAATAAAAAGAGAAAAAATGGGGGATATATTCTTTAGTAAAGATAAATGCTACGTAATAGTATACGAAGATATATGTGATTATATTAGCATAAACCTTACTAGAATTAAACACGTGCCCATAGATGCAAAAAGGATAGATTTTGATCAGCTGCCGCCTAGGGAAATAAGTACTAAAGAGATGAAGGCAACTATTTCTTCACCAAGGCTGGATTCTGTAATAAGCGCAGGATTTGGTGTGTCAAGAAGCAGCATATCTAAAGAAATAAAGAATGGAAATGTAAAAGTAAACTACGAAGAAATAAAAACATTGAGTTTTTCGGTAAATGAGGGAGATGTAATTTCATTAAGAGGTAGAGGAAGAATCTCTATTAAAGAAATGGGGGGGCTAAGTAAAAAGGGAAGGATTAATATAACTATTTTAAAATATATTTAGTGTGGAGGTTTTATATATGGGAATCACCCCAATAGATATAAATAATAAGGAGTTTAAAAAGGCTTTTAGAGGATATGATATAGATGATGTGGACGACTTTATGGATGAGGTTGTAGAAGATTTTGAGAAGATATATAAGGAAAACTCATCCCTTAGAGAAAAGATGGCTCTTTTAAATGAAAAGCTTGAACACTATAACAAGATTGAATCAACATTGCAGAATACATTAGTTTTAGCTCAAGGAGCTGCAGATCAAACAAAGTCAAATTCACAAAAGGAAGCAGATCTTATAGTTAAAAACGCTAACGATACTGCTCAAAGGATAATTGATCAAGCTCATACTGAGGTTGTAAAAATAACGGGAGAATATGAAAAAACTAAACAAGAATTTCAGTTGTTTAAGTCTAGATATAAAGCATTTATTCAAGCACAACTAGATATGTTAACTGATATAGATACAGTTGTTGGTGAACCGAAGGCATCACTAGATGATGACGATGATGAAAGTGCTGCAGGCAATGATTAATAAAAAATCGCTATGTATAGCGGTTTTTTTATAACAAGTAAGAAAACTGTGGATTTACTATATAATCTTATGATAATTGTTTATAGTATTTAATAAATTGTAAAATATAATTGGAGGTAGCAGCTATGATAAGTCTAGGGATCATTGGCGCTATGGATGAAGAGATTAGTTTGATTAAAGATTCTTTAGAAATAGTGGATGAAGTAAATTATGCTAGCATGAACTTTTATATATGTAAATATGTAAACTTTAATGTAGTGCTAGTAAGGTGTGGTATAGGTAAGGTAAATGCAGCAATATGTACGCAGATTTTAATAGATAAATTTAATATAGATTATGTTATAAATACTGGGGTTGCAGGTGCTGTCAGCAGAGAACTTGATATAGGGGATGTGGTAATATCAACGGACCTTGTAGAGCATGATTTTGATACTTCAAGCCTAGGGGATGAGCTTGGGCAAATTCCAAGAATGGATGTATTCAGCTTTAAAGCAGATGAAGGTCTTATACAACTTGCAGAGGCTGCTGGAAAAAAAGTAATGAAAGGCAAAAACCAAATTAAGGCTGGCAGAATAGTATCAGGGGATCAGTTTATATCTGGCGAAGATACTATAAAGTGGCTTGAAAAAACATTTAATCCATTAGCAGCTGAAATGGAGGGAGCCGCAATTGCACATACATGCCATGTTAATAAAGTACCCTTTGTTGTAATAAGGAGTATATCAGATAGGGCAGATAAAGGAGCATCGGTTGATTTTACAGAATTTTTACATATAGCATGTAAGACTTCCTTTGATATAATCATGTATATATTAAATAGCATAAAGCAAGGTGTTGAAATATCCGATAAGGGAAACTTGTAATATGACTAGGTATAGAGAGCTTTTCACATAACAATTATTATGTGAAAAGCTTTTTTATTGCTATGTTTAGTACAGTGTTGAATTCAGGGTATGTTGATTTACTGTAGCAGCGACTTAAATGCCTACTTTTGCCAGCTTTACTTATTTAGAGAAAAGTAGGCATTTTGGAGCGGCGGAAGTCAATCAACATACCCGGTCAAAAAACTAGCAGTTACTTAAAATATAGCTTTTTTTAATTTATAAAAATATTATTTATGGGTAAATTATCTATGGAGGTCTATTTTTATGTCTAGTGAAAATAAACAAATAAGCCTTATGAGGAGAAAAATAAATAATATATCTGATCAGCTTGAAAAGTCAAAGATGTCGGAATATATAAGCTTTGTTAGTAACCCCCGTAGAATGCTTTTATACAACTTTTTAGGAGGACTTGCAAGAGGATTTGGAATGGCCATAGGTTTTACAATACTTGGGGCCATAGGAGTTTTAATACTGCAAAAGCTTGTAGCCCTAAACCTGCCTATTATAGGCGACTATATAGCTAGAATTGTAAAGATTGTTAAGATAAAAATAGAATGAATATGGAGGGAAGCCATGGAAAAGTCAAGGTTAGAACATTTTAAGAATAGATTAATTGAAGAAAAAGAAAAAGTAGAAGAAAATATTAATAGATTAGAAAATATGGGAGTTGGAATTTCAGTTAAAGATGCCACATCAGAGCTTTCATCCTATGATAACCATCCAGGAGATATGGGATCTGAAACATTTGAAATAGAAAAGAATAGGGCTCTTAAGGCAAATGAAGTAACCCATATTAAGGCCATACGAGATGCTTTATCTAAAATAGATAGGGGGGTTTTTGGGGTATGCGAAATATGCGGGAGAAATATAGAAGAGGAAAGGCTTGAGGTAGTTCCATTTACACAACTTTGTATCAATTGCCAGGATGAAAACGACAATGTAATAGCATATAAAAATCAAAGACCTATTGAAGAAGAAGTTTTATCCCACTCTTTTGGAAGATATAATATGGATGATGAAGACTATACAGGCTTTGATGGGGAAGATACATGGCAGGAGCTTGATAGTTTTAACTCTCCAAACCCTATGTTATGGGATGATGAGGATGATGGCAGTGAAGGGGTTGTAGAGGAGATTGAGAAAGTAAGCAACGAACAGTATAAAAGACAGCTTCCGGATTAATCCGAAAGCTTTTTCTTAATTTTAATTAATCTTAAATTTATAATCAAGATTAATTTATAATATTGTAGTGAGAGGTTTTATATATGTTTAAATTCTATTATAATAGAAATACAAAGACAAATAGGAAAATTATATATATAATATTAAGCATTGTATTTATTGACCAAATATCAAAGAGGATTACATATGTATATCTTCAGCCGCAAGCCGTGATCCCTGTAATTAACAGAGTATTTTATCTAAACTATTTTGAAAATAGCGGAGTAGCTTTTGAGATACTGCAAAAAAATACATGGCTGTTTTTATTAATTACATCTATTTTAATAATAATTGCCACATATTTTGTACTTAAAGACACTAATATAAGCAACGCAGCAAGGCTTGGGAAAGCTTTGATTATAGGAGGGCTCATTGGGAATTTAATGGATAGAGTAATATATGGGTTTATAATAGATTTTATTGACATTTTTGAATGTCCAGTATTTAATCTGGCTGATATATCTATTGTATTAGGGATATGTATACTTTTATATTCCATATTATTTAATAAACATAGAACAAATATCTAATTATATTTTATATGCTATTTTGACAAGGAGAAACAAAATGAAGAGTAAAAAGATTATTTCAGAAGTAAGCGGTATTAGGATAGATGGATTTTTAGCGGAAAAATTGAAAGATATATCAAGATCTCATATTCAAAAACTTATAAATGAGGGAAAAGTACTTGTTAATGACAAAGAAGTTAAAACAAATTATAAGGTAAAAGTAGGAGATATAATAATTATTAATATACCTGAGGTTAAAAAGCCAAGTATAGAGGCTGAAGAAATAGAACTAGATATATTGTATGAGGATGATGATATAATTGTAGTAAATAAGCCTCAGGGCATGGTAGTTCATCCTGCTGCAGGCAATTACACTGGAACATTAGTAAATGCGCTTTTAAACCACTGTGACAGCCTTTCAGGGGTAAATGGTCCAATTAGGCCTGGAATAGTTCATAGAATTGATAAAGATACTAGTGGGGTTATTGTTGCAGCTAAAAATGATTTTTCCCATATTGAACTTGCAAAGCAGATAAAGAAGCATACAATGACCAGAAGATATATTGCTATTGTGGAGGGAGTAATAAAAGTTGATGATGGCATTATTGAGGGGGCCATTGGCAGGAACCCTAAGGATAGGAAGAAGATGGACATAGTATCAGGGGGAAGGTATGCAAAAACATATTTTAAAGTTTTAGATAGATTCAAAAGCAATACTTTAATAGAAGCAAAGCTAGATACGGGTAGAACCCATCAAATAAGAGTACATATGGCACATATAGGACACCCTGTTGTAGGGGATAGTGTATATGGTTATAAAAAGCAAAAGTTTAATTTAAAGGGTCAGGCCCTTCATGCAGCAATACTTGGGTTTATTCATCCAAGAAGTGGACAATATATGGAGTTTAAAGCCCCATTGCCCCCATACTTTGAAGAACTTATAGATATTTTAAAACAGACTATGTTTTAAAATAGTGTTGATTTCAGGCTATGTTGATTTGACTTACGTAACGGCTTAAGACAGTACTGACGCCAGGATATGTTGAATTTACTTTTTGCAGCGACTTAAATGCCTATTTTTATCCTCTTTATCTACTTCAAGAAAAATAGGCATTTTGGAGCAGCAAAAAGTCAATTCAACATATCCGGTTTAAAAACGAATAGTTACTTAAAACATAAATAAAAAATAATGTTATGAGGTGGTTGTATGGATAATAAAAAAGAAATGGTTGAAAAAGCAAAAATAATGGATGATAAAGGGGTTTCAAGAGCATTAACGAGGATTGCCCATGAAATCATAGAAAAAAATAAAGGGGTGGAAGATGTTGCACTTGTTGGAATAAAAAGAAGGGGAGTACCTCTTGCTAATATGCTTTCAGAGGAAATACATAGAATTGAAGGAGAATATGTAAATGTAGGTATACTAGATATTACATTATATAGAGATGATTTAACGTTTATAACTGAGCAGCCTGTTGTAAATAGTACAAGCATTGATTTTGATGTAACGGATAAGACAATAGTTTTAGTTGATGATGTATTATATACTGGAAGGACGGCTAGAGCTGCTCTAGATGCAATAATTGACATTGGAAGACCAAAGGCTATACAACTTGCCATACTTATAGACAGAGGCCATAGAGAGCTTCCAATAAGGGCTGATTATGTTGGAAAGAACGTTCCAACATCAAAAAGTGAAATAGTAAGTGTAAAGGTAGACGATATTGATGGAGTAAATGAAGTTGTTATAAATGAAATAAGATAGAGGAGAGTAACTTTACTCCTCTATCTTATCCCTATCCATATTTAGCTTTTTAATCAAACCCTCATCCGGGGTAACGTATATAGTACTATTTGTATAATATATAACCATACCAGGCTTTGCTCCTGAAGGCTTTTTTACATTTTTCTTTTCCGTATAATCAACAGGCACATTAGATGAATCTTTAGCTTTGCTATAATATGCTGCAAGGTTTGCGGCTTCACATAATGTATCTTCACCAGCTTGTAGTCTATCTTGCTTTATTATGACGTGGGAACCTGGTATTTTTTTGGTATGCATCCAAATATCCCTCGGGTCAGCGAATTTTAATGTAAGATAGTCATTTTGCACATTGTTTTTTCCTACATAGATATCTATCCCTTCAGAGGATATAAAATGCATTGGCTTTGATTTTTTTTGCTTTCTTGAGGCAGTCTTTTTCTTAGCCTTTACATATCCAAGGGATATAAGTTCGTTTCGTATTTCATCAATCTCAATATCTTCTGTACAATTGCTCGTGTTAACAAGCTGATTTTCAAGATATTCAATCTCCGACATATTATCTTTTTTTTGTGTAAGTGTATTTACCTCTGCACTTTTTTCTTTGTTATACTTTTTATAATATTTCTGAGCATTCTGAGAAGGGGTAAGTGTTTTATCTAAAGGTATTTCTACGGTAGACTGTGAATCATCAAAGTAATTTATAACTGATACAGATGAATCCCCCTTTTCTATGGCATATAGGTTTGTCATAATAAGGTCGCCAAATAGCTTCCACTTATCTTTATGCTCAGATTCTAAAAGCGTCTCTTCTTGTATGGCAAGTTTTCTTAAGCAGCGGTCAAGGTTTGTAGAAACAACCTTTACTATATCCGAGGATTTTTGCCTAATCCTATCATAATCATCCTTTGTCCTGTAAAAGTTCTCAATGGCTTCAGATATACTTGATTTAACTTCAGCATCCATAACAGACAAATAATTTAGTTTTAAACAATAAAAATCAAATAGTTTTTCTCCATTATAATAAATGGTTGGGGCAAAACTATTATTTTTAAACTCATTTATAAATTTATTGGCAGATAAAAATAGTCTGTATTTTTGTTCTTCATCTATAGTTTCAATATATTTATCCTCATCCATTCCTGCACTTAAGCATATTTCTCTAGCAGCAAATAGGCTTAAGCCATCAATATTTTGAACAAGGAATTTACCTGCCTTCATATTGTTGCTATTATTTATCCTATGGATAAATTCAGGCTCAGAAAAATCTAAGGGATCAAGCTTATCCTTCCTTGGAGGATACTTGTATATAAGTCTTGGCATAATCTGCCTAAAGCTGCTCATATCCAATGTTATATGTCTTAAACTATCGATTATATCATAAGATATATCATTTACTAAAATAATATTGCTATTTCTGCCCATTACTTCACATATTAATATTTTGTTAGATAAAACTCCTAATTCGTCATAGCCTTCTATATATATTTTTATTATTCTATCAAGCTCAAATTGCTCTATTTTTACTATTTTTCCTCCAGATAGATGTTTCCTAAGTACCATACAAAACATTGGGGCATTTATTGGGTTTTGTTTTTGAACATTTGTTAGGCACACCCTTGGATAGTTAGGATTAGAAGATAATAAAAGTCTATAGTTTTTACCATTACTCCTTATAGATATAATAATCTCATCTTTTTCAGGCTGAAGTATTTTATCTATACGGCCATTTAATAAATTTTGATTTAATTCAAATACTATGTTTCTTATAACGACTCCATCAATTGGCATAATAATTCCTCCAAACACCAGTACAGCATAATATAATATCATCAATATATAGATTATCATATAAATTTATAGGCGTAAAATAAATTATTTTTGAGGTGGTTTTATTGAACTTTACTAAGATGCATGGACTTGGTAATGATTTTATAGTGTTTGATGATTTAGATGATTTGTATACAGATTATAGTGATATGGCTATTAAATTATGTGATAGGCATTTTGGAATAGGTGGAGATGGAATACTTATAGCCAAGAAATCAGATACCTGCCAAAGAAAGATGCTTATATACAACTCTGATGGGTCTGAGGCTTCAATGTGCGGAAATGGTATAAGATGTTTTGCAAAGTATTTATATGATAAAGGGTATGAAAATAATAAAATGAGTATAGATACTTTAGATGGCATAAAAGAAGCCCAGCTTATAATCGAAAAAGAAAAAGTAAAAGCCATTAAGGTTAAAATGGGTAAGCCTGAGTTTAGGCCACGGTTAATTCCATCAATCATTAATAAAGATAGAATAGTGGATGAGACAGTTACCGTAGATGGAATAGATTATGCTATAACATCAATGTTTTTAGGAGTTCCCCATACAATAATTTTTGTGGAAGATGTAATGGATCCTGAACTTATGGATTTAGGTAAAAAGGTTGAAAAAAGCTGTTACTTCCCAAATGGGACGAATGTAAACTTTGTTAAAGTAATAAACAAAAAGGAGTATGATGTTAGAACATGGGAAAGAGGCGCTGGTGCAACACTAGCCTGTGGTACTGGGGCCTGTGCATCTTTAGTAGCTGCAGCCTTATCTAATAAATGCGATAAAAAAGCCATGGCACACCTTTATGGTGGAGATATGACAATAGAGTGGAATGATGATGGATATGTATTTATGACAGGACCTGCTGAAACGGTTTTTGAAGGCAAAATATAAACTTCTTTATGTAATTAGAAAAGGGGAATATATATAAAAGAAAGGAATAATTATATATCAGCAAATCATTTTATTTGGAGGGTGTTTAGTTTTTATGACAAATCGTAAATGGGTTTATCTATATTTGATTTTGCTGATATTTATTATTCTTATTTCCGGATGTACAAAAAAGACAGTAAAAACAGATGCAGATAAACAAGTAACTCCTAAGGGTAAGCTAGTTGTAACGGTTATTGATAAAGAAAGTAAAAAGCCAGTAGACTCAGCAGGCATAACAATACTAGGAAATGATGGCTTTTATAAAACAGACGAAAAAGGAAGGTCTCCAATTATAAATGTTGATATAAATAAAGACATTTATAAAAAATATGGAGAAGTACTTACTAAAAAAGCCTCATCAGGATCATGCTCAATATTAGTAACTAAAGAAGGGTACAAGGACTTTATTTATTTTAATAAAGCCGTATACCAGGGAGAGGCCTCAAATACACTAAAAATTGAAATGGCAAATGTAAACACAAAATCACAAGAAAAAAATGATATGGATTATACTACATTTATTGAAGCTCCCCACTCACTTTGGGTGCAGGATTTAATTATGAAATGCCAAGACATAAAAGATGTAAATCAAGGAAAAGGTCAAAACCAAATACTCATAAATATACTTGATGAAAAAGCAAAGCCAATTGAAGGAGCATTTGCAGTTATACCTGAACAGGATTTAAAAGTTAAAAGTGATAAGGAAGGTAAATGTGCTTTAAAACCTGATTTATCAAAAGCAATGAATAATATGTACACAGTTAAAAAAGAAAAAGGTGAGGTAACAATAATAGTATTAAAAGAAGGGTATGTACCTTTTGTTTTACTTGATAAACCAGTTGAGATAGGAAAGGATGCATCAATAGATATTAAACTAAAGCCTAGCAAGGATAAAGATAGAGAAGATTATTTAATGAACATTGAGCCTTATGATGGTGAATGGGTAAAAAAAATTATTGAAGCCTATAAGACAGGATCCTGAAGCAATCAGGATCCGTTTTATTAGTTAAATTAATTATTGCAGCTAAATATCAGTGCTTGCATTCATCATTCATCATTTACAATTAATAATTCTTTTGTAAAACACCTTGAAAATAATATATATATTCTCTATAATTAGAAGGAATTTAAGGTATAAATTTTGTGTCCTATGTTAAAGTATAAGGTAGTATATAATATGCAAGGGGATGGATTTATGATAAAAAGCATGACAGGTTACGGTAGAGGCGAAGTAGAAGAGTTTGGAAGGAACTTTACTGTAGAGATAAAGTCTGTTAACCATAGATATAGTGATATTTCTATAAAGCTACCAAGACAGATATCCTATCTTGAGGATAAAATCAAAAAGCAGATTATGCAGCATATATCTAGAGGTAAGATTGATGTGTACATAATGCAAAACAAATTTAATGCTGAGGATATAAGTGTTACTGTTGATGACAGCCTTGCCATGTCTTATTTAAAGGCACTTTATGAGCTCCGTGATAAGTTTAATTTAAAAGACGATATTACAGTGTCAACAGTCTCAAGGGTTCCTGATTTATTAACTGTATCAAAAGCTGATGAAGATTCAGATGAGATATGGGGAACATTATCAAAAGCAATTGATATGGCTTTAAATGAATTTATTGAAATGAGAGAAAGAGAAGGGCGAAAACTTGCAGAAGATATAGAAGGAAGAGTACAATATATAAAAGCGGTAGTAAAAAATATAGAGGATAGATCGCCATATGTTGTAGAAGAATATAGGAGCAAACTTGAGGAAAGAATAAATGAAATATTAAAAGACGTATGCATTGATGAAAATAGGCTTGCAACAGAGATTGCAATATTTGCAGATAAAAGCAATATAACAGAAGAAATTGTAAGACTATATAGTCATTTAGATCAAACTGCCATAATTCTAAAAGCAGATGAGCCATCAGGAAGAAAACTTGACTTTTTGGTTCAAGAGATGAACAGGGAGATTAATACAATTGGCTCTAAGGCAAGCGATTTAAGTATAACTAAAAATGTTGTAGAAGTTAAAGGAGAAATAGAAAAGATAAGAGAACAGATACAGAATATAGAATGACTTTGGGGGAATTAATATGGGTATTAAATTAATTAATATTGGATTTGGTAATATAGTATCTGCAAATAGGATTGTAGCTATTGTAAGCCCAGAATCTGCACCAATTAAAAGGATAATACAAGAAGCTAGAGACAGGGGAATGCTTATTGATGCTACATATGGCAGGAGAACTCGTGCAGTGATTATTACTGATAGCGACCACATTATTTTATCTGCAGTACAACCAGAGACAGTGGCTCACAGGCTGTCCTCTAAAGATTCAATAGAATCATTAGAAGAAAACGAATAACGATGGGAGATGTGCTGATGATAAACAAAGGATTATTAATTGTTATATCAGGTCCTTCAGGAGCGGGCAAAGGAACTATATGCAAAGAGTTACTTTCTAAAAATGACGATTTAAATCTTTCTATTTCTGCTACAACTAGAGAACCTAGAAAAAATGAAATAGACGGAAAGAATTACTTTTTTCTAACCAAAGAAAAGTTTGAACACATGATAGGTGATAATGAATTTTTAGAGTATGCTAATGTGTACGGTAATTATTACGGCACTCCTAAAAAGTATGTGGACGAATTACTTGATGGAGGAAAAAATGTAATACTTGAAATAGATATACAAGGAGCCTTAAAGGTTAAGGAAATGTATAAAGATGGAGTTTTCATATTTATAATGCCGCCATCTATGAAAGAACTTAAAAACCGTATCAAAAAGAGGGGTTCGGAAACTGAGGAGTCTCTGCTTACAAGATTTAAATCTGCTTATAAAGAGATAAATTATGTATCAAAATATAATTATGTGGTTATAAATGATGTTGTAGAAACTGCAGCTCAAAAGATTGAAAGCATAATTATCGCCGAAAAATGCCGGGTAGATAGATATAAAGATAATATATTTAATAGTAGGGAGGGGTTACTTCATGAGCAATTCTATGATTAGTCCATCAATATTATCATTGCTTGATAAGGTTGATAACAGGTACTCTCTTGTTGTAGTTACTTCAAAGAGGGCAAGACAGATTATTGATGGGGAAAGTCCATTGATAGATATAGATTCAAAAAAGCCTGTTACAATAGCAATAAACGAGATAGATCAAGGTAAAATACAGTATGAAAGCGTAAAAGGCGGTATAAAATAGGGGTGAGGGAAAATGCTTAATGGTAAAAATATAGTAATTGGTGTTTGCGGTGGTATTGCTGCATATAAATCTCTAGAGGTTATTAGCAGATTAAAAAAATTAGGCGCTAATGTAGATGTTATAATGACAAAGTCTGCAACAAATTTTGTTTCACCATTAAGTTTTGAGTCCTTATCTCAAAATGCTGTTACCGTATCCATGTTTGATAATATAAGGCCCTATGAGATAGAGCATATTGCTTTAGCAAAGAAGGCTGATTTATTTTGTATAGTTCCAGCTACTGCAAATATTATAGGAAAGGTTGCAAATGGTATAGCAGATGATATGCTATCCACAACAATTATGGCGACAAAATCTACTGTAGTTTTTGCACCAGCAATGAATACTGCAATGTATGAAAATACTATAACTCAGCAAAATATTAAAAAATTAAAGGACTTAGGCTATTATTTTATCGAACCTGACTGTGGAAGACTTGCTTGTGGCGATACTGGAAGAGGAAAGCTAGCAGATGTAGATACAATTGTTGATGAGATTTGTTTTTATCTATATGATAAAAAAGATTTTTCAGGTAAAAAGGTATTAGTAACTGCAGGGCCTACTATTGAAGCAATAGACCCTGTAAGGTATATAACCAACCACTCTTCAGGTAAGATGGGGTATGCAATTGCAGAGGCTGCAAGAAACAGGGGAGCAGATGTTGTTTTAATTACAGGACCAACTAATATTTTACCGCCAAGAAATGTTCATGTAATTAAAGTCTCATCAAATGATGAAATGTATACGGCTGTTATGAATGTATTTAAGGATGCAGATATAATTATAAAGGCGGCAGCACCAGCCGATTATGGTATTAAAGATTATTCTGAGCAAAAGATAAAGAAAGATCAGGACGAAATGTCAATTAAACTAAAAAAGAATAAAGATATACTATATGAACTAGGGAAATTGAAAGGCGATAAAATACTTGTAGGTTTTGCCGCAGAGAGCAATGATATAATTGAAAATGCTAAAGGCAAAATCAAGAAGAAAAACCTTGATTTAATTGTAGCAAATGACATAACCACAAAGGATTCAGGGTTTAAATCTGATTCAAATACTGCGTTTATAATAGACAAAAAAGGAAACGTTAATTCTCTTCCAAAGATGAGCAAGATTGAACTAGCAGATATTATACTTGATAATATAAAAAATATTGCAGCAGATGAATAAAGTAGTATGATTTATGATTATTGCAAATAGAAAAACAAAGTACAATCTTAATTTAAATGCGTATTTGCGTAGTATACTAAGTGGCAGATACGCTATAATTTTTTAGAAAAATATAATACAAAGGAAGGAGGAAATGTATGCCAAGGTATGCAGAGATTGCAGTAGATAGTTTTGTTCAAGATGGCTTAGGAATTTTTGATTACATTATTCCTGATATATATGACAATATTATAAAAGAAGGCATGAGGGTGGTCGTACCATTCGGCAAGAATTCTAAAGAGGGATATATAATTAAAATTAAAGACTCTACTGACATTGATAATAGTAAATTAAAATATATAAAAACTATTCCTGATATGGATAGCTGTTTAAGCCCAAGTCAATTAGAACTATCAAAATGGATGAGTGATGAGTATGCATGTAATCTAATAGACTGCATAAAGTGTATATTTCCCCCTGAAGTGGGCCTTAAAGAAAATAAATATATTGTACTAAATAAAGATATTAAAATTAATAAAGATTCATTGCCTAAAAATGAGAAGCTTATAATAGATGAAGTAGAAAAAAGTAGGGGAAGAATTTCTATAAAAAAGCTTAATTCTACACTTAAGTATAACACCTCTAAACATATAAAAGGTTTAACAAAAAAGAGTATAATTAAGCTAGAAACTAAAATGGACAGCAGTGTAAGGGATAAGACTGTTAAGGTTGTAAGGTTAGCCATTAAAAGGGAAGAAGCTATAAAAAAAATAGACGATTTAAAAGGCAAAAGGCAGTTAGAATTATTGAATATAATACTTGGATCAAAAGATGATTTACAAGTTAAATATATTAGCGATGTTTATGGAATAAGCAGAAGTACTATAGATACTCTAGTAAACAAAGGCATATTAGAAATAATTGATATGAAAATAGAAAGAGATCCCTATGGGGAAGTAGAGTTTGCCCCCTATACAAAACCTGTTTTGACAAAGGAACAGGTAGATGTTATAGATACCATACAATCGGAAGTTAAAAGGGGCAGAAAAGGATTTTTAATACATGGGGTTACTGGCAGCGGCAAGACAGAGGTTTACATGGAACTAATAGAGAATGTTATAAAAAGTGGAAAACAAGCCATAATGCTTGTACCGGAGATATCCCTTACCCCTCAGACAATTGAAAGGTTTAAAGGTAGATTTAAAAGGGTTGCAGTACTTCATAGCAGGCTTTCATCAGGGGAGAGGTATGATGAATGGACAAAAATACTTCAAGGTGAAAAAGATGTTGTTGTAGGTGCAAGATCAGCTGTTTTTGCACCACTTAATAATTTAGGAATTATTATTATTGATGAAGAACATGAAAATAGCTATAAGTCTGACAAAACTCCTAAATATAATACAATAGATGTGGCATACAAAAGATGTGAAATAGAGGATGCATACCTTGTATTAGGCTCAGCTACACCAAGTATAGAAACCTACTATAATGCCCAATTAGGTAAGCTCAAACTATGTACTATGAAAAAAAGGGTTGATAATAGGAGCATGCCCAAAATGGAATTAGTGGATATGAGGCAGGAAATTATTGAAGGTAATAAAACAATATTTAGCAGGGCCCTTTATGAAGGAATAAAAAAGGCAATAGAAAAAAAGGGGCAGATAATATTATTTTTAAATAGGAGAGGCTTTTCAACCTTTGTATCGTGTAGAAAATGTGGTCTTGTAATGAAATGTCCAAGATGCGATGTTTCACTTACATATCATATGTATGAAGATAGACTAAGCTGCCATTATTGTGGATATTCCACAAAAAGCCCTAAAATATGCCCTAAATGTAAAAGCAAATATATTAAATATTTTGGTATTGGAACTCAAAAGATAGAAAGTGAAGTAAAAAGGTTTTTCCCGGAAGCCAAGGTATTGAGAATGGACATGGATACAACATCAAAAAAAGGTTCTCATGAAAAAATATATAACAAATTTAAAAACCAAGAGGCAGATATATTAATAGGTACCCAAATGATATCTAAAGGCCTTGACTTCCCTAATGTTACATTAGTAGGAATAATAGCAGCTGATCAGAGCTTATATATACCAGATTTTAAATCCTGTGAGAGAACATTTCAGCTTATTACTCAGGTTTCTGGAAGAGCTGGCAGAGGCGAAAAAGAAGGTAAGGTTATAGTACAGACCTATGATCCAGATAATTACAGCATAGTGGCTGCCTTGCATCAGGATTACAGTGAATTTTATAATAAAGAATTAATTATAAGGGAAACTTTTAATTACCCGCCTTTTTCAGATATAATAAATATAGTGGTATCATCAAAATATGAAGATGAGGCGATAAAAGCAGCAAGGGATATAACTGATAAATTAAGAGCAGAAAACCCTTATGATGGATTTGAGATATTAGGACCTTCACCTGCAAATATATCAAAAATAAATTTAAATTATAGATGGCAGACAATAATCAAGTGTAATGTAGATAAAGCAATTAAAAATAATTTGCGCAGTATTTCAAATAATTACAATGGCAAAAGCGTTAAAATAAGTATTGACATCAACCCGGCAAGTATGATGTAAATGTTATGAGGAGGAAATAATATGGCTATAAGAGCAATAAGAAAACAGAATGATGAACTTTTAAGAAAGAAAAGCAGAAAAGTTGAAAAGGTAGATAAAAGGATAAAGACTTTATTAGATGATATGGCAGAGACAATGTATAAGGCAGACGGCGTAGGTATTGCTGGCCCTCAGGTTGGCATTTTAAGAAGAGTAATTGTAATAGATGTAGGAGATGGACTAATAAAACTTGTAAACCCTGAAATTATAAGTTTTTCAGGTGAATATATAGATGTGGAAGGGTGCTTAAGCATACCAGGGATCCATGGAGAAGTAAAAAGGCCTCAATCAGTTATAGTAAGGGCTCTTAATGAAGAAGGCAAGGATGTAGAGATACATGGAGAAGGACTGCTTGCAAGAGCATTATGCCATGAGATTGATCATTTAAATGGTATTTTATTTACAGATAAAGTAATAAGATATGTCGAATAGAGGGATGTAAATGGATATAGTATTTATGGGAACTCCTGAATTTTCAGTTCCAACTCTTGAGAGATTAATAGAAAAAGGATATAACATAAAATGCGTGATAACCCAACCAGACAAACCAAAGGGCAGGGGGAAAAAGTTAGCATATTCACCAGTTAAACAAAAGGCTATGGAACATAATATAGAGGTATTACAGCCTCATAGTTTAAGAAAAGAGACTGAGTATGTAGATAAAATAAAAAATATTGCACCAGACTTTATTGTTGTTGTAGCCTTTGGCCAAATACTAACTAAAAGTATATTGTCTATACCTAAATATGGATGCATAAATGTTCATGCATCCCTTTTACCAAAGCTTAGAGGCGCTGCACCAATAAACTGGTCAATAATAAATGGTGATGAGGCAACTGGTGTAACCACAATGTTTATGGATGAAGGCATAGATACGGGAGATATGCTTTTAAAAAAGGAAATAAAGATCGACCCAGATGAAACAGCAGAAGAGCTTCATGATAGGCTTAAAGTATTAGGAGCAGATTTACTTATTGATACAATTGAAGGCATTACAAAAAATACTATTGTAAGGACCCCTCAAGTTGATTCAAAATATTCTTATGCTCCAATGCTTGATAAAAACACGGGACAAATAGATTGGAATAATCCATCAGCACAGATTAAAAATCTTGTAAGAGGTACAAATCCTTGGCCTGCTGCATATAGCTTTTTAAATGAGGAAAAGATAAAAATATGTAAAGTTGAAATAGAATCTGAAGAAAGCAATATAAAGCAGGGAATATCTGGACAGGTGTGGAAAGTTGACAAAGAGGGTATACATGTTTATACTAGCGATAATAGTATAATAATCAAAGAACTTCAGCCACAAAGTGGAAATAAGATTAGTGCATATTCTTATACCCTAGGCCATGAAGTAAAAGAAGGAGTTATCTTTCATAGAAAAGATAATTAGTAAAGGAGGCGCTTTTTATGCAATATATTGACCCCTATACACTACTCATAATAGCTATGATTATATCCTTTTATGCACAAATTAAAGTGCAGTCAACTTTTAAAAGGTATTCTAGTGTAAGATGCAATAAAGGTTATACTGCAGCCCAAGTTGCAAGATATTTGTTAGATAGATCAGGACTTAATGATGTAAAGATAGAACCAGTTGCAGGAAACCTAACTGATCACTATGATCCAAGAGATAAAACTCTTAGACTATCTCAAAGTGTATATAACAGCAATTCAGTAGCTGCCGTTGGAGTTGCAGCCCATGAGACTGGGCATGCGATACAACATGATACAGGTTATGCTCCCCTTAGTATTAGAAATAGCCTTGTACCAGTTGTAAACTTTGGCTCAAATGCTTCATGGCTGTTAATTATATTAGCACTTATTACAGGAATACAGCCATTGTTAAATTTAGGTATAGTATTATTTTCAGCAGCAGTTTTATTTCAGCTAATAACTCTGCCAGTTGAGTTTAATGCAAGCAACAGGGCATTAGGACTTTTAGAGTCTGAAGGAATATTATATAATGATGAAATGGATTCGGCAAGGAAAGTACTTTCTGCTGCAGCATTTACTTATGTAGCCGCTGCAATTATATCCATTGTACAACTTATAAGGCTTTTATCTATGAGCAGAAGACGCAGCGATTAACTAGCAAACCTAGCGAGAGTAATTATTATTTATTATTGATTACCCTCGCTGTTTGCTGTTTTTTGATATTGAAGGAGGAAAGATATATTGTATAAAGTGGATGGTCCAAGAGAAGAAGCATTAAAAATACTAATAAAGGTTTTTGAAGACAAATCTTATTCTAATATATTGATTAAAAACCTTGGACAAAAATATACATCACTAGATAGATCATTTATTACGGAACTAGTTTATGGAACAATAAAATATAAATTAAGGATTGATTATATAATAAGTAAACAATCAAATATAAATATGAATAAAATATCTCCATCAATACTTAATATTTTAAGGATGGGTATATACCAGATTGATTATTTAGACAGGGTGCCTAATTCAGCTGCAGTAGATGAAAGTGTTAAACTTGCTAAAAAGTATGACAATATTGGGGCTTCAAAATTTGTAAATGGACTCCTTAGAAATTACTGCCGCAGAAAAGATGCCATATCATTTTCAGAATTAAAAAGTGATAAAACAGCTTATTTATCAGTAGTATATTCTTATCCTAAGTGGATGGTAAAGGCCATTATTGATGATTATGGCTATGAGTTTACAGAAGATTTTTTAAAGTATAGTAATTTAGCTGCTGACACCACAATAAGGGTAAATAGGCTAAAGATAGATAAAGAAACTTTAAAAGATAAACTGACTCAAAATAATATTGAAGTTTACAATGGAAGATACATGGAGAATTCTTTGGTAATAAAAAATATACCTGGTATTTTAAACATTGACGAGTATAAAGAAGGGTATTTTACTGTACAGGATGAAAGTTCAATGCTTGCTGCATATATACTAAACCCAAAACCAGGGGATTTTGTTATGGATGTTTGTGCATCTCCAGGCACAAAATCTACTTATATGGCTGAGATTATGGGAAATAGGGGAACAATAATAAGTGGAGATATACATAAGGGAAAGTTAAAACTTGTGGATAATAATAGCAAAAGGCTTGGAATAGATATTATTAGTACAATATGGAATGATGCAGAAAGGCTAAATAATGAATTTGTAGGTAAAGCTGACAAACTTCTTGTAGATGCTCCATGTTCAGGGCTTGGAATAATGAGAAAAAAGCCGGAAATAAGATGGAATAGAACTATAGACGAAATAAAAGAAATACAAAATATACAAAAATCAATATTATCATCTTCAAGTAAATATTTAAAGGTTGGCGGCTCACTTGTATACAGCACTTGTACAATATTGAAAGATGAGAATATAAATATGATATATAAATTTTTAGATGAAAATAAAAACTTTGAGCTTGAGGGTTTTGAAAATATATTACCTAAAGGACTTAAAAAAGAGGATGCAAAAAAAGGATATATAGAGCTTTTTCCAAATACAGATTTCATTGATGGATTCTTTATTGCAAAGATGAAAAGGAAGGCGTAAAATGGAGAACATAAAAGACTTAACAATTAAAGATTTAGAAGGTTATTGCAGCAATAAATCATGGCCAAAATATAGAGCAAAACAAATATTTAAATGGATTTATAGGGGAATAAAAAGTATTGATGAAATGTCTGATATTCCAATTGATTATAGACAAATATTAAAAAGTGACTTTTATATAGGAAAACTTATAATAGAAAAAAGGCTTGAATCCAAAATAGATGGTACGAAAAAGTATTTATTAAAACTAAACGATGGAAATTTAATTGAAGGCGTACTCATGAAATATAGCTTTGGGGTCAGCGCTTGTTTATCTACCCAGGTAGGCTGTAATATGGGTTGTATTTTTTGCGCATCTACAATTGGCGGAAAGGTTAGAAACCTAACTGCTGGAGAAATGGTAGATGAAGTAATAACAATGCAAAATGATATTAAAGATAGGATATCAAATATTGTGCTTATGGGAATTGGAGAGCCTCTAGATAATTATGATAATGTGGTTAAATTTCTAAACATTATAAACTCAGATGATGGCTTAAATATTGGTATGAGACATATTACACTATCCACATGCGGTTTGGTTCCTGGGATTGAAAGGCTTGCTAAAGAAGATTTACAAATTACATTGGCAATTTCTCTTCACGCATCAGATGATGCTACAAGACGGAGTATAATGCCTATTGCAAATAAATATTCTATAGAGGAAATAATTAATGCATGCAGATCATATATAGAAAAAACAAGCAGAAGGATTACATTTGAATATGCATTAATAGAAGGGGTCAATGATAGGCCCAAGGATGCAGAAAGGCTCTCAAAGCTCTTAAGAGGAATGCTTTGCCATGTAAATCTTATTCCAATAAATGAAATAGAAGAAAGAAAATATAAAAAACCTGAATTAGGAAAACTTAATGAGTTTAAAGGAACATTAGAGTCTAGGGGCATTGAAACTACTATAAGGCGTGAAATGGGCTCTGATATAAATGCAGCTTGTGGTCAGCTTAGAAAAAAGAATGTAAAATGATTAAAGGGGACTTGTACCACTCCCCTAACTAAGTTAAGGAGTGATAACTTGAATTTAAAAGCATTATGCATTTCAGATTTAGGAAGGTCAAGAGATATAAATGAAGATAGCTGTGCTTACATAAAACTAAAAGACGATGTATATTTGCTTATAGTAGCTGATGGAATGGGTGGCCACAGCGCAGGAGAGGTTGCCAGCAAAATGGCAGTAAATTCAATCACAGACTTTTTTAGAAACAACCTTAATAATGATAAAAAACTAGATGATATTAAAAAGTTAGTCCAAGAATCTATATTAAAGGCTAATAGGGATATTTACCAAAACTCCATTCTAAATTCTAAATACTCTGGAATGGGGACCACTGTTACATTAGCACTAATATACAAAGGTACTATGATAGTTGGACATGTTGGTGATAGCAGGGCATATTTATACAAAAAAGGGCGGCTAGAAAAGGTAACAACTGACCATTCTTTAGTTGCCGAACTTGTTAAGAATGGAACTATAACAGAGGCCGAAGCTTTGCACCATCCTCAAAAAAATATAATAACAAGAGCTCTAGGAGTCGATGAAGATATAAAGATTGATATAGTGGTACAAGAAATAGAGGAAGGAAATAGGATTTTACTTTGCACTGACGGATTATCAAATATGGTATATGACGATGAGATTGAAGAGAGACTAAAAAGCTATAAGGATATTGAAGAGGCTGCACATGATATGGTTGACACAGCAAATAATAGAGGCGGATTTGATAATATAACTGTAATTATCGCAGAAGTAGTTAAGCTAAGTGAGGAGGTGGAGAGATGATTGGTAAACTTTTAGGAAATAGATATGAAATTGTTGAAAAAATAGGAGAAGGTGGCATGGGACTTGTTTATAAAGCCAAATGTCATCTGCTAAACAGGTATGTAGCCGTAAAAATATTAAAGCCAGAACTTACAGAAGATGAGGAATTTATAAATAAGTTTAGGAAGGAATCATTGTCTTCAGCCAGTTTGTCTCACCCTAATATTGTTAGTATATATGATGTAGGTGCTCAAGATGGCATTTATTATATTGTTATGGAATACGTAAATGGTAAAACTCTAAAGGAGTTAATAAAAGAGAAAGCTCCAATGGCAGCTTATGATGTTATAAACATAGCAAGACAAATATGTATAGCACTTGAACATGCTCATAGCAATAATATAATTCATAGGGATATAAAACCACAGAATATATTAGTTACTCATGATGGAATTGTAAAGGTTGCAGATTTTGGTATTGCAAGGGTTTCTAATTCTTCTACATTGACCAACACTGGAAGTGTACTTGGTACGGCATACTATATATCTCCAGAGCAGGCAAGGGGTGGGTATGTAGACGAAAAGACAGATATTTATTCTCTTGGTATTGTTATGTACGAAATGGCAACAGGCAAGGTGCCTTTCGACGGGGAAAGCCCTGTTACTGTTGCTTTAAAGCATTTGCAGGAAGAGCCAATGAAGCCTTCTGAACTAAATGAAAATATCCCTCCTGCACTTGAGGGTATAATATTAAAATGTCTGGCAAAGAATCCAGCTTCAAGATATGAATCTGCTACAGAGCTTATTAAGGATCTTGACAGGGCATCACAAAATCCTAATTCTACCGTTAAAATGGAATGGGAAGATCCAAATAATATGACAAAGGTTATGCCTATTATCAATAATGAAGGCATAAATAATAATGATTACGATGACGATGATGGTGATGAAGATATACCCATCGATAAAAAGAAGAAGAAAAAGGTAAATAAGGGTCTTATTGCAGCGTTTGTAATTATTTTTGCGGCTGTTGCAGTTGGGGCAATATTTGCCTATTTAAAGGGAATGGAAGCCAATAAGCCAATACCTATACCCAATATTGAAGGGCAGCAAGAGGAAGTAGCAAAAAAGATGCTTGAAGATGTTGGACTTTATATGGAAGTTAAGGAAACTGTAAATGATGATGAAATAGCTAAGGGGATTGTAATGAAGTCATACCCAGATGTAGGGTTTCCAGTGAAAAAAGGATTTACGGTTAAGGTTAAAGTAAGTGCAGGACCTAAAATGGTTACAATACCTAATATTATAAATAGTACCGTGGATGAGGCTGAGCTTACCCTTAACTCTTCAGGTTTATCTATAGGTGAAAGGTATGAAATGAATAATGATAAGATAGAAAAGGGTAAAATATTTAAACAAGAGCCTAATGCAGAAGGACAATTAATTGCAGGAGGAAAAGTAGATATATATATAAGTAAAGGACCTGAAATAAAGGTAGTTCCCGTACCTAATCTATTAGGAGACGACATAGAAAAGGTAAAGAAAAAGCTAGAGAAAGCAGGATTAGAGCTTGGAGAGGTGCTTACAGATACAGATTTAAACCAAAAGGATAATGTGGTAATTAAGCAGAGTCCTAAGGAAGACATGGAAGTTAGAGAAGGAAGCCCAATTACTGTGTGGATAAATAAATTACCAGAGGTTACCCCAACTCCAACCCCAACACCTACTGAACCGCCTGATAAAAAAGAGGGAGAACAGCAGTAATATAAGGAATCAAAGGAGGATATATGATTCAGGGTACAATTGTTAAAGGAATAGGTGGGTTTTATTACGTAAAGACTGCAGATAGAGTAATTGAATGTAGGGCAAGAGGCAAATTTAGAAATCAAAATATTGTTCCCCTTGTAGGGGATAAGGTCGATGTTAGAATAGACGGAGAAAATGGATTAATAGACTCTATTGAGCCAAGAAAATCTGAGCTAAAAAGGCCTTCCATAGCAAATGCGGATCAAGCATTAATAGTTTTTGCCGCTGCAAAGCCTGAACCTAGTTTTTCTCTTTTAGATAAACTTTTGGTGACATCATCCTATAATCATATAAATCCTATTATATGCATAAATAAGGTTGAGATGGTAGACATAAGCACAATACAAGAGATGATGAAACCGTATAAAATGGCTGGTTATAATATAATCTATACTAGTGCAAAATATGATATTGGTATAGATAAATTAAAGGAAAACTTAAATGATGTAATAACTGTATTTGCAGGACCTTCAGGAGTGGGTAAAACCACTCTATTAAACAGGGTTATACCATCATTTAATGCAAAAACAGGGGATATAAGCAAAAAAACAGAAAGAGGCAAGCATACAACAAGACATGTAGAGCTTATTGAACTTGAGGATGGCGGATTTATGGCAGATACGCCAGGGTTTAGCTCCTTAGATATAGATGATATTGATAGGGAAAGTATTCAATATCTTTATCCTGAGTTTTTAGATTTAATAGGAAAATGTAAATTTACTGACTGCTCTCACATAAGCGAACCCAAATGTGCTATTAAAGATGCAGTAGAAAATAATATTATTGATATAAGAAGATACAATTCATATGTAAATATGTATAAAGATACGTTTAAGTTAGGGGGAAAATATAAATGATAAAGGTTGCACCATCAATATTATCAGCTAATTTTTCTAATCTGGCAAATGAAGTAGATAAAGTTGAAAAGGCTGGAGCTGATATATTGCACATTGATATAATGGATGGCCATTTTGTACCTAATATAACTATGGGACCACCAATTGTTGCATCTTTGCGTGAAAAGACGTCTCTTCCTTTTGATGTGCATCTTATGATATCTGAACCAGATAAATTTATTGATGACTTTGTAAAGGCTGGGGCAGATATTATTTGTGTACATCAGGAAGCATGTACTCATTTAAATAGAACCATATATAATATTAAAGATCGTGGAATAAAAGCTGCTGTTGCATTAAACCCTGCAACATCTTTGTCTACTCTTGATTATGTTTTAGACGATATTGACATGATTCTTTTGATGACTGTAAATCCAGGATTTGGAGGCCAGGCATTTATAAAGTCTATGGTAAATAAAATATCTGATCTAAAAAAGATAGTGGACGAGAAAAAGCTAATACTAGATATAGAGGTTGATGGAGGAATAAATGGAGACAATGTGAAAGATGTTATTGCAGCTGGCGCAAATGTTATTGTTGCAGGATCATATATATATAAAGCAAAAGATATAAAAGGGGCAATTGATAGTTTGAGAATTTAAAAGCCTAGAAGCTGGTGAAAATATGAAAGCAGTAGTTGTATCTAATGGAGATATAAAGGATATAAACCTTGCAAAGTATATTTTAAGGGACAGCAGCATCATAATTGCTGCAGATGGTGGAGCAAGACACATATTAAACTCTGGCTTTATGCCTGATGCATTAATTGGGGACCTTGATTCTGTAGATAAAGAGACCCTCGATAAAATAAAGGCAAGCCATTGCACCATAGTAAAATATCCTAGAGAAAAGGATTATACAGACACCCAAATAGCAATAGATTATGCAATAGAAAAAAAGGCAGATGAGATAACATTCCTAGGCTGTATAGGGGATAGGATAGATCATTCTCTAGCTAATATATTTCTGCTTGTTAAGCTTATAAAACAAGGAATTAAGGCTTGTATAGTAAATGAAAAGAACACCATATACATAACTTGTGATTTTATAAAGCTTGATGGTAAAATAGGGGATTTGTTATCCTTAATACCTGTAGGCGGCGATGTAACAGGAATCTGTACAAAGGGACTTAAATACGGACTTGAAGGAAAGACCATAAAGATGGGAGAACCTCTTGGTATATCAAATGTATTTATAGATAATACAATAGAGGTTAAAATAGAGTCTGGGTATCTGCTTGTAATTTTATCAAAAGATTAATATTAATTCTAGAATAATAAAAAAAGGTATGAAATATTACAATTTATAGATTGTGATATTTCATACCTTTTTTTATTAGGTTATATTTTAATACAGTATAAAATAAATAATAAATTATTTAAAATGAGCAAATTGTTACTACAAGAATAATATGATATAAAAGGTATATTTATAAGGGGGAAGGTGTGCGGTGTATGGGGCTCTTTTTTAAAGGCAAAAGATTATTAGGAATTATGCTTATATGTCTTGGTACAGGAATTTTAATGGTATTAATACTTCCATTTTGGGGTTGGCTCGCTATTGCAAGCATATGTATAATCTGTGCTGGATGGTTCATTATGAGGAAAATATAAAGGAAAGGCAGTGGTTAAGTGAAGATAATGGTTCTAAAACTTCCCAAATTTCTTGGAAAATTAATAAAGAGGTTTCTTAGAAAAAACTAAGGCACACACGGGAACGCGTTTTACAAAATCATTGTATTTAAAAATGCGTTCCCAACCTTTGAACAAATTTATATAGCTCTTTGTACCTTACCGGAACGTAAGCATCTTGTACATACTCTTATAGTTTTTGGGGTACCATTTACTATTGCCCTAACCCTCATTAAATTTGGTGCCCAAGTCCTATTAGACTTTCTGTGGGAATGACTGTATTGAATTCCATAAGATACTCCCTTATTACAAATATCACATTTTCTTGCCATATAAAACACCTCCCTCGGTAACAAACATAACAAATGATATTTACAGTATTCAAACATATGATATTTTATCACATTAATACAGCTATAATCAACTATAATATATAATGCATATAATAAATTTATATTTTTGTACTATATTCTAGTTAAAAACCTATAATATATAATATACTGTGATATAATAATATATACTATTACTAATATATAACTAATGTATTTAAATTCTTGAATTATAAATATTAATAAGTTAAAATAGATATTAGTGTTTAGTGCTTGTTGTACTGAAATATTATATATCAATTAGAGGGGGAGGTCAATCCATGACAGGTAAGCTGGAAAACAAATTAGGACATATTTCTATTTCTGATGACGTACTGGCAAATATAGCAGGAGTAGCGACTATGGAATGCTATGGAGTTGTTGGGATGTCATCTAAAAGAGCAACAGATGGCCTTGTTGAGCTCCTAAAGATGGAAAACCTTAGCAAAGGTGTTAAGGTAACAGCTGATAATGATGAACTTTCCGTTGAACTTTTTATAATAGTAGAATATGGAACGAAGATATCAGTTATCGCAAATAACATAATACAAAAGGTAAAGTATACCCTAGAGAATTTAACAGGGTTAAAAGTAAACAAAGTTGTAGTTAGTGTACAAGGGGTTAGAGTTTAGTTATAGGGGAGGTACTTAACTTGGAGTTGTTAAGCATAGATGGAGAACTTCTAACAAGGATGATTGTTTCCGCAGCTAATAGTCTCGAAAGCAACAAAATAGCAGTAAATTCTCTTAATGTTTTTCCTGTTCCTGATGGAGATACAGGTACTAATATGTCTATGACAATGTCAGCAGCTGTTAAAGAAATGAAATCAGCTAATGCTAGTACACCTGAAGACATTGCAGAGGCAGTTGCTAACGGTTCTCTAATGGGAGCAAGGGGAAATTCAGGAGTAATTCTATCTCAGCTATTTAGAGGTTTTGCAAAAGGAATTAAAGAAAATAAGGAATTAAATTGCAAAAATCTTGCATTGGCACTTAAAGAAGGAGCTAATACAGCATACAAAGCTGTAATGAAACCAACCGAGGGTACAATACTAACAGTTGCAAGAGAGACTGCTGATAAAGCAATTGAGTTATCAAAGAATATACAGGATGTACCTACATTAATGAACCAGGTCTTTGATTACGCAAACGTAGTGCTTGATAAAACACCGGATATGTTGCCAGTATTAAAAAAAGCTGGAGTTGTAGATGCCGGCGGTAAAGGTCTTATCTATATTTATAAAGGAATGGTTGATGTAATCAATGGCAAAGAAGTAGAATACAGTGAAACAGTTGATGAACTTATACAAGATAAGGGCGTTTCTGTAGGTCATACATCAGAGGAAACAGATATAAAATATGGATATTGTACTGAATTTATAGTAAAATCAAAAGATGCTGATATTGACAAATTTAGAGATTATTTATCAACTATCGGAGATTCATTAATCGTAGTTGGAAGTAGCGATATTATAAAGGTTCATTTTCACACTAATGAACCAGGAGTTGCTTTAACTTCAGCTCTTGAGCTTGGTGAGCTTGTGAAGGTTAAGGTTGATAACATGAGAGAGCAGCACAGAACGCTACTAAATGAAAAAGAAATGCATATGGAAGAGCCGGCAGTAGAAGAAGAAGAGAAACAAGCTGGATTAATAACAGTTGCAATGGGAGAAGGAATTAGGGATGTATTTATGGATCTAGGCGCTGATGAGGTTATAGAGGGCGGCCAGACAATGAATCCTAGTACTGAAGATATACTTCATGCCATAAAGAAAGTAAATGCATCTGATATATATATATTACCTAACAATGGCAATATACTTCTTGCTGCAAAACAGGCTGCTTCAATGTCAGAAAAAAATGTTATTGTAATACCAACCAAAAGTATTCCCCAAGGTATTGCTGCATTAACTGTATTCAACCCCGACAGTAGCAGTGATGAAAACGAGGAAATTATGGTTTCTACAATAAATTATGTAAAAACAGGTCAGGTAACCTATGCAGTTAGGAATACGACATATGATGATAAAGAAATAAATGAAGGCGACATTTTAGGATTAGTAGATGGAAAAATAAATAATACAGGTAAAGACATAAATGATGTAACTGAATCCTTAATAATGGATATGGTATCAGAAGATGATGAATTAATTACAATTTTTTATGGGAATGATATTGAAAAAGAGGACGTTGATAAATTGCTAGAAAACGTACATGAAAAGTTCCCAGATTGTGATATACAATCCCATAATGGAGGGCAGCCATTGTATTATTATATAATTTCTGTTGAATGATTTATAGTGTCTATATAGAAAACCGGCTTAATAGCCGGTTTTTTAAAATAGTAAATATATAATATAGGTGATTTTATGGATTATTCAAAGATATCGGTTAAGGATATAAAGGGAGTTGGACCTAAAACAGAAAAAAAGTTAAACAGGATGGGCATATTTACTGCCATGGATTTATTAACACATTTTCCAAGGGAATATGAAGATAGGGAAAGTATAAAGCCTTTATCTATTTTAAAGCATGGGGAATGTGCCCTTGTCTATGGTCAGGTTACAATGATTAATAAAGATAAATATACAAGCAGCGGAAAACATATTACTAACATTGTATTTAAGAATGAAACAGGCTTTTTTTCAGGGGTTTGGTATAATCAAAGATATATAAAAAATAACTTTAAAGTTGGGAAAGAATATGTTTTGTATGGTAAAGTATCTAAATATTACAATCAGATACAAATAATTTGCCCTGAATATGAAAAGTATACTGAAAATTATAATAGTGGAATTCTTCCTGTATACCCTTTAACTAAAAATTTATCTTTAAAGGTTTTAAGGAGTATTGTAGAAACATTTATCAAGTCAGAAGAGTTTGAGATGGACGAAATACTGCCAGATGAAATAAAAGAAAGATTTAGACTTTATGATATTGATAAAGCAATTAAAAATATACATTTCCCAGAAAGCAATAAAGCAATATTAGAAGCAGAGAAAAGAGTTAAGTTTGATGAGCTTCTAATACTCCAATTAGGAATTGAAATGCAAAAAGAACGTATGAATAATAATAAAGGTATTAAGTTTGAAACATCAAAGGAATTAGCCTCTTTTTTCTCTAGCCTGCCTTATGAATTAACAAAGGCACAAAAAAGGACGGTAAATGATGTATTAAACGATATGAAGTCCGAAAAGCCTATGAATAGATTGATACAAGGGGATGTAGGCTCAGGAAAGACCATAATTGCAGCTGCAGCGCTTTTTAATGGGGTAAAGAATGGCTATCAGGGAGTTATGATGGCACCAACAGAGATACTTGCACAGCAGCATTATGAGTTTATGAAGGGTGTCTTTAATAACTTTGATATAAATATTGGCTTTATCTCGGGAAGCATGCCAAAGAAAGAAAAAGATAAATTAAAAAGTGAAATATCATCTGGCGAAGTAGATGTCATTATAGGGACTCATGCTATTATACAAGATGATGTGGTATTTAATAATTTAGGTATTGTAATAACTGATGAACAACATAGGTTTGGAGTAAGGCAAAGGGCGCTTTTAGGAAGTAAAGGAGAGAATGTAGATGTACTTGTTATGACTGCAACTCCAATACCTAGAACCATGGCACTTTTTATATACGGGGATCTTGATATATCAATAATAGATGAATTGCCTCCAGGCAGGCAAAAGATAGATACATTTGCCGTGAAACCGCAAATGAGAAAAAGGGTATATAATTTTCTCAAAGATGAAGTTAGGAAGGGAAGGCAAGGATATATAGTTTGTCCAATTATTGATGAATCAGATACAATAGAGGCACAGTCAGCCGTTGCACTTTTTAAAAGGCTTCAAAGGGAGAATTTAGACGGAATTAATGTAGGACTTTTGCATGGCAAAATGAAGCAAAAAGAAAAAGATGATATAATGCTTAAATTTAAAGAAGGCAAAATAGATGTTTTGGTCTCTACAACTGTTATTGAGGTTGGAATAGATGTGCCTAATGCAACCATAGTTATAATTGAAAATGCAGATAGGTTTGGGCTTGCCCAACTTCATCAATTAAGAGGCAGAGTTGGCAGAGGAGAACATAAATCATACTGTATATTGATTTCTAATATAGGCTCAGATGTGGCAAAGAAAAGGATGGAGGCAATGACTCAGATATCTGACGGATTTAAGATTGCTGAGGTAGATTTAAAGATTAGAGGAACAGGTGAATTATTTGGATTAAGACAGCATGGGCTTCCAGAACTAAAACTTGCCGATTTATTTAGAGATGAAGATATTTTAATTGAAACAAATACTTTAGCCAAGGAGCTTGTACAAAAAGGAAATATTAACGAACATGAGTATGATAAATTAAGGGACATGGTTAAGTATAAATTTGATCAAAATATTGATGATATAACGTTTAATTAAAATACTGGTGATATAATATATCACCAGTATTGGAAGAGGAGAAATTGAAGAAAGAGTTCTATGGGGAATTTAATTGTTGCATGATAGTATATTGCTCATAATATAAAATAATTATACTTAAAATTTTTTATTGATACAAAATATAAATTGGAGACTTATATTTTGTATCAATAAAAAAAATATGGTAAAATACAAGAAACAAATAAATATTTATGGTAGTTCCTTAATAAAAGAGGGGGGAGTATTTTGAGAATAATTGCTGGAGATGCTAGGGGAAGAAGAATATTAACCCCTGATTCTTATGATATAAGACCAACATCTGATAGGGTGAAAGAATCACTTTTTAATATGATAGGCGCAAAATTTGAAGGTGCACAAATACTAGACTTATTTGGGGGAACAGGTAATCTTGGGCTTGAGTCAATTAGCAGGGGAGCTCTTTTTTGTATTTTTGTAGATTCAAGCAGGGAAAGTGTAAGATTAATAAAACAAAATATAGAACTGTTAGGATATGAAAAGTATTCTAAGGTCTATACTAATGATGCCCAGTCAGCCCTAAGTATATTAAGTAAAAGAGAAATGAAATTTGATATAATTTTTATGGATCCACCTTATAAAAAGAATATAATACCCCCATTGCTTACAGGAATAGAGGAAATTTTAAATAAAGATGGAATACTTGTGGTAGAGCATGATATAAGAGATGTTTTACCTGAAAGAGTGGGTAATACCGTTAATTACAGAAGAAAGAATTATGGAGATACGGTTATTAGTTTATATAAAATAGCGGAGGATTAGATATGGAAAGAATCGCAGTATATCCAGGAAGCTTTGACCCAGTAACTAATGGTCATTTAGATATAATAGAAAGAACCTCAAAAGTATTTGACAAGGTAATTGTAGCTGTTCTTGAAAACCCTGATAAAACGCCAATGTTTACAAAAGAAGAAAGAGTTTGCATGATAAAAAAGGTTACAGATTATATTCCCAATATAGAGGTTGAAAGCTTTTCAGGGCTTTTAATTGACTATATGTATAAAAAGGATGCTAAGGTAATAGTCAAGGGCCTAAGGGCGGTTTCAGATTTTGAGTATGAATTTCAAATGGCTTTATTAAACAATAAACTAGATCCAGGTGTTGAAACATTATTTATGATGACAAATAACAAATATTCATATTTAAGTTCTAGTTCTGTAAAGCAAATAGCATTATTTGGAGGTTGTATAAAAGAATTAGTACCGGATGCCATTATTTGTGATATACTAGAAAAAGTAAAAAAAAATGGGGGTGCTTTGTAAGTGGATGTGCTTGAATTAATTGATCAATTAGAAGAAATAATTGAAAACAGTGCGTCGATACCTATTTCAGGGAAGACATTAGTAAATAAGGAAGATTTACTTGATATGCTTAAAGAGATAAGATTAAGCCTTCCCGATGATTTAAAGCAAGCTCAATGGATAACAGAAGAAAAACAAAAAATACTTATTGAGGCTCAAAGACAAGCGGAAACTATAATTAAAGAAACAGATCTTAGGCTAAAAAAGGAAATAGAAAGGCACGACATAACTGTTGAGGCAAATAAAAGAGCCGCTGAAATAATAAATAATGCGCAAAAAAATGCTAAGGAAATAAGGCTTGGTGCAAAAGAGTATGCCGAAAACTTATTGGATGAACTTGAAAAAGGCCTTGACGATAATGGCCAATTAATGGCTCAAAAACTGCAGCAAGATACTAACAGTATGTTAGCCACCATACAAAAAGATGTTTATGATCTTTTAGACACGGTTGAGGGACAAGTTGACGAAAGAATAACTGAAATACGTGGAAATATTAAGGAACTTAGAAAAATTAATGGATAATAAGCGATAATATCTTTTTAATGCTTACCCAAATAAAAAGCATTAAAAATAATAAAATTAATAATATTATAAAACTAAAAGTAGATAATATAAATTTGTCAATTATGGGTGGAAAATTCAATGATAGTATCTGGTTATTATTAAAAACCTGAAAACCAATATAACTATCTGTAATACCAATTATCTTTATTATAAAGTATGAATATACCCCACAGAAAATTGAGTGTATAAATTTTGCAAATATATATATACCTAAATTTAAATCTGTGTCTTTTATCATTGCTGCTACTTGGAAGTGAATTGAAATGCCACTCCAACCTATTATTGCGGAGGTTGCTACTATTTTTTGGTAAAATAGTGCACTAGATGCGCTAATCATCTTTGAACCAATGGTAACTTCAAATAACCCGCTGATCAAAGGCCTTATAAGTGCCTCGTCAACCCCAATAGGGGAAAGCAGCATGTTTAAAAATTTATATAAAACATGAGAAAAATCTGAGGGCATAATAAGACTTATGATTACAGAAAATATAGTCATAAGTCCTCCAATTAATAGAAGAGAGTTTACTGAATTCATTACAGCCTCACTAATCATAAGACCTATTGGTCTTTTTTCTTTTTGGAAACTATCTATAATGCTTTTATAGGCTTTTTTAAAACCTTTATTGCTTCTTGTTATAGGACCTTTTTCTCCCTTCTTATATAGGCTGAATATTATACCAACAGATATTGCACCAAGATATTGGGAAAGTGCAATTATTGTCCCCGCAGTTTTACTATTTAAAATACCTATTCCAACAGCTCCAATCATAAAAAGAGGCCCAGAGGTACTGCAGAAGGTTAACATTCTTTGGGCTTCTAATTTGCTGCACATATTATCTTTATAAAGGTTACCAACAATTTTTGAACCAATTGGATACCCAGATGAGATGCTCATAATAAAAGGAAATGAGCCACATCCGGGAACATTAAATAAAGGCCTCATAATGGGCTCAAGCAGTATGCCAATGAATTTAACCACCCCAAGGTCTATTAAAAGCTCAGAACCTATAAAAAAGGGCAGTAGGGACGGGCATACCACATTAAACCATGTACTAAGTCCATTTCTTGCAGCGTTTACCGCCTCTTCTGGATATATTATTATTGAAAATGTAAAAATCAGAAGAAGAATTAGCAGAACCGCTTTTGTCAATATTGCAGCATTAAAATATTCTCTTGCTAGCTTTAATCCCAACCATAAAATCATAATAAAAATTAAGATTAGAATAAATTTATGTATCATATATATTCACTTCTTATAGATATTAATAATATATTTATATTAGTGCCCATATCTATTTATAACAGCATATTTTCTAATCGAAGTAACTGTTCGTTTTTAAACAGGCTATGTTGGTTGACTTCCGCTGCTCC
>DIRE01000061.1:38228-110520 GCA_002426575.1 Clostridiaceae bacterium UBA5444
TTGACTTCCGCTGCTCCAAAATGCCCATTTTTTCAAGAAAGATAAAGATGATAAAAATGGGCACTTAAGTCGCTGCGTAAGTCAAACCAACATAGCCTGAAACCAACACTATAATAAAACATAGCCTAACAATAATAACACTATAGAGGATGGATAAGTATTGCTACTTGACGGAGGGCTTTATTTACGTATATTATTAATTGGGCTATAATTATATTTAAAGTACTTGAACAGGGGGATTAATTATGAAGAGGCCAAAGATAGGTATTGCATTAGGCTCTGGTGCCTCAAGGGGTCTTGCGCACATTGGGGTTTTAAAGGCGCTTGAAGAAAATAATATACCAATAGATATGGTTGCAGGTACGAGCTCTGGCTCTATGATAGGGGCATTATATTGCACTGAAGCCAATTTAAAGTACATAGAAAAGATTGCAGAGGATCTGCCTAGGAGCAATATTATTGATCCATCAGTTCCAAAGCAGGGATTAATAAAAGGAAATCGTATTGAGGAGTTAATGAGGCTTCTTACAAAAGATAAAAATATAGAGGAGCTCAGTATACCATATAGAGCTGTAGCCGCAGACTTAATCAGCGGGCAAAAGTATGTATTTGATAGGGGACCTGTATACAGAGCCGTAAGGGCAAGTATATCAATCCCAGGGATATTTGTACCTGTTTATATGGATGATATGGTTCTAGTAGATGGGGGCATTTTAGACAGGGTACCAGTTGGAGTAGTAAGGGAGATGGGGGCTGATATTGTAATTGGTGTTGATGTAGGATTTTCGAGTAAGAAAGGTAAAGTTGATACAATATTTGATGTTATATTTCAATCAATGGATACTGTTGAAAGAGAGATACTAAAAGGTAGAATTATTGAAGCAGATATACTTTTAAAACCATATCTTCCCAACATTGATCCTGCTAGATTTGATTGCGTGTATGAATGTTCAAAAGAAGGCTACGATATAACAATGGCTGCAATACCCAAAATAAAAGAAATAATTGATAGAAAGGAAAAACTTAATGGTCAGGAATAAAAACAGCGGGGCTTAAAAGGCATCCTGCTGCTTTTTATATATTGGTTTTTTATAAAAGTCTAATCCGCCTTTCCTAGACTTAGCATTTTTATATGCTGTTACATATATATCTGTTGCCCGTATATCAAGCTCTATCATTTTGCTCAAATAGGGATTATTATATTTTCTATAATCACTAGTATTAGTAATTATAGGTATAGGGCATTTCTTTTTAATATTATTTAAAAGCTTCCTGCCTTTATCAGAAAACCCTAGAACCCTTATATATTGGGGCCCGTTAGTATCTTTAAAATATAATAAGTCTTCTTTTTTAATTCCAAGAAGAGAATGTATAAGTATTCTTTTAATCCTTGTCTCAGTATACCTTTTCGATTTTATGCTTTGAATAAGTCCTTTTAGGTCGAAACTGTCTATAGCAGACTTTTTTATCCTATATTCTAAGCCCTCATTTACATCCATTATATTTGATATATCAGATATGCTGCTTCTCCTTAATGTTGATAATATAACCTGGGCAAAATCATCTAAAAAAACGGGGCCTGTTTTATTTTTAATTTGCTCTTCTATTATTTTTGCAGAATAGCCTGGCAATAGATTTTTAATTTCATTTAAAATATTACTATTTTCTGAATCATATATAGCTTTTCTAAGTGCAGTAGCGCTTGGAAAATGGGTATCTAATGTCTCATCATTATAGGAAGAGGACATTCTTTTTATTGTTACAGGTTTTATAGGGCTTTTAAGTCTAAGAAGCCATTTTAGATATTCTATAGAAAGTATGTTATTTGATGATTCTAGTACTTTATGAATATCGCTATTATAATCCGACATGGATTTTGCGAGTGCATTCGCCCTAGCAGCTGCAAAAGGCAGGCCCTCTTTTATTTTTTCCTTTAATGTTTTTTTATATATTAAAGGCTCATTACTTACAATCTCTGCTATACTTTTTAATAATTCTATATCTCCAACCTCACTACCAAAACATATGGCATCTACAATCCCAAGATTATTTAAAATACTTATTGCACCATAGGAGAAAATTTCTGCACTTTGGATACAATATATGACAGGGAGCTCTATACATAGGTCAATTCCAGCATTTAGAGCCATTTTAGCTCTTGACCATTTATCAACTATAGCTGGTTCACCCCGCTGAACAAAGTTACCACTCATAACGCAAACGGAATATTCTGCTTGAGTTATATCATAAGAGGTATTAAAATGGTATAGGTGGCCATTATGAAATGGATTATATTCTACTACTAAGCCTAATACGGACACGAAAATCACCTCAAAACAATTATATATGATTGTTTATATTTCACAAAGCATTTTTGTGAAATATTTATAAATATAAAGTTTTTACATATAGGAGGAATTTAATATGGATTTAATGAAAGAAATATGGAAAAAGGCTAAAAACGATAAAAAAAAGATTGTCTTGGCTGAAGGATGCGAACCTAGAGTATTAATTGCAGCAGATAGAATTATAAAAGAAGGATTAGCAAATGTTGTTCTACTTGGAGATGAAGATACAATAAAAAAGGCTGCATCTGAAAACAATGCTAATATAGATGGAGCAGAGATTATAGACCCAGTTAAATCTCAAAAGTTACAAAGCTATGCAGATTACCTTTATGAACTTAGAAAAAATAAAGGAATGACTCCTGAAAAGGCAACAGAAACTGTTAAAGATGTTCTTTATTATGGTACAATGATGGTTAAGACAGGCGATGCTGATGGTATGGTAGCAGGTTCAGTACATACTACAGGAGATTTGCTAAGACCTGCACTTCAGATAATAAAGACAGCTCCAAATATATCTGTTGTTTCAAGTACATTTATTATGATTGTTCCAAACAAGAAATATGGAGCTGAAGGATTGCTTTTCTTTGCAGATTGTGCAGTAAATCCAAATCCTGACGAAAGACAACTTGCTGAAATAGCAGTTTCTACAGCAAAAACAGCTAAGTCTCTTTCAGGAATTGAACCTAAAGTTGCTATGCTTTCATTCTCTACAAAGGGAAGTGCAAAGCATGAACTTGTAGACAAGGTTTCTAATGCTACAAAGATTGCTAAAGAAATAGATCCTAATATAAATTTAGATGGAGAGCTACAAGCAGATGCTGCATTAGTTCCTGAAGTTGCAAAATTAAAAGCACCAGGCAGCAGTATTGCAGGATGTGCTAATGTTCTAGTGTTCCCAGATATACAGGCAGGAAATATAGGCTATAAATTAGTTCAAAGGCTTGCAGGAGCTGAGGCTTTTGGCCCTATTACACAAGGACTAGCAAAACCTGTTAACGATCTCTCAAGAGGTTGTGTACCAGATGATATCGTTAATGTAGCTGCAATAACAGCAGTTCAGGCTCAAAATATATAAATTAGAAAAGGAGAATCATGATGAAAATATTCGTAATTAATTGCGGTAGTTCATCCTTAAAGTATCAATTATTTAATGTTGATACTGAAGAACTAATGGCAAAAGGACTTGTTGAGAGGATAGGCATGGATGGATCTGTATTAAAACACGAGCCCAAAGGTAGGGATAAGGTGGTTATAGAGAAGGATATTCCAGACCATAAGGTGGCAGTCCAACTAGTTATAGAGGCTCTTGTGGATAAGTCCCATGGCGTTATTTCAGATATATCTGAAATTTCAGCAGTAGGTCATAGAATACTTCATGGTGGGAGTAAATATTCCTCTTCAATATTGGTAACTGATAAGGTTATTAAAGATTTAAAAGAATTGATACCATTAGGACCTTTGCATATGCCAGGCAATATTACAGGAATAACTGCCTGTAGGGCCTTGATGCCTAATGTACCAATGGTAGCTGTCTTTGATACTGCGTTCCATCAGACAATGCCCGAGGATGCATATATGTATGCAATACCTTACGAGTTATATGAGAAGTATGCAATAAGAAGATATGGATTCCATGGGACTTCCCATAGATATGTATCAAAAAGGGCAGCTAAGATGTTAAATAAACCTTTAGAAGATTTAAAGCTTATAACTTGCCACATTGGTAATGGTTCAAGCTTTGCTGCTGTAAAAAATGGTAAATCAGTTGATACAAGTATGGGCTTTACTCCACTTGAAGGCCTTGTTATGGGAACACGTTCTGGGGATATTGACCCTGCAGTAGTTCAGTATTTGGTTTCAAATGCAGGTATGACTGCTGATGAAGTAAATGATATATTAAACAAAAAATCTGGATTCTTAGGACTTTCAGGTATAAGCAGCGATTCTAGAGATATTGAAGATGCTGCTTTAGCTGGAAATAAAAGAGCAATTATGACACTTAAGGTGTTTTACCATAGGGCAAAGAAATATATTGGAGCCTATGCTGCAATAATGGGCGGCGTTGATGCAATAGTATTTACAGCAGGTATTGGTGAAAACTCCCATATGGCAAGAGAACATATATGTGAAGGCCTTGAGTTCCTTGGTATAAAGGTGGATAAGGAAAAGAACATGACTAGGGGAAAAGAAGTTGATATATCTGCTAAGGATTCAAAGGTAAAGGTACTTATAATTCCAACTAATGAAGAGCTTATGATTGCAAGAGACACAATGGAAATTGTACAATCCACAAATACTGCGGCTTTGTAAAAATTACCTTGACAAAAATAATACTAGTTTATATAATTATCTATGTCCTTCATTTGAGGTGGTTCTATGAAAGTAAATGTTTCAAGTATATTATGTAGTGATGGTTTAAGTCAAAATATTACTGAAATCTTGGACATATCAGCAGATGATTTTGATAACAAAGATATAGTAGATAATGAGCCCGTAAAATTAGATGGTGTAATAACAAATATGGGCGATTATCTGCTTCTAAGCGGAGAAATAGATACAAGCCTAAAATTGGTTTGCTCAAGATGTCTTGAATATTTTGATTTTCAATTAAAAACAAAGATAGAAGAAAAATTTTCTAATAGGACAGATATAAATCAGGATGATTTTTATTTCTTTGAAGGTGATATAATAGATTTTAAAGAAATGGTAATCCAAGATATTTTATTGTCTTTACCTATGAAGCTTATCTGCAAAGAGGATTGTGCAGGAATATGCCCTCAATGTGGAAAGAATAAAAATTTATATAACTGTAATTGTTCAGGGGAGAATCTAGATCCAAGATTATCTGTACTTAATGAACTTTTGAAGAAAGGCTAAGGAGGTGTAGCTATGGCAAATCCAAAAAGAAGATCATCAAAAGCTAGAACAGCTAAAAGAAGGGCTAACTGGAAGCTTAATATGCCAGGAGTAGTTGAATGCCCTCAATGTCATGAACCAATGCTTTATCATAGAGTTTGTAAAAATTGCGGCTTTTATAAAGGAAAGTCTGTACTTGAAGTTAAATAGAAAGTCTTTTAGACTTTCTTTTTTTTTGCCTACGTTTTAAACCTACTGTTCGTTTTTAAACCGAATATGTTGATTGACTTCCGCTGCTCCAAAATGCCTATTTTTCTCCAAATAAGTAAAGAGGATAAAAATAGGCATTTAAGTCGCTGCTACAGTAAATCAACATATTCTGAGATCAATGCTGTACCAAAACATGGTATCAAAACGTGGCATTACTTTTTTAAGGTATAACTTGCACTTTTAAAAAAACTTTATTATACTCATAAATAACGACCAATCGTAATAATTGGCAATATAGAGAGGTACTTTTATTTAGATATAAGGAGGAGTTTTTGGTGAAGATAGTTGTAGATGCAATGGGGGGAGATAATGCACCAGGAGCGATAGTAGAAGGGTGCGTAGATGCTGTTTGCGAGTTAGGCATAAACATTGTATTAGTAGGTGATGAACCTAAAATAGAAAAAGAGCTGTCAAAATATAAATATGACGAATCAAAAATAAGCATTGTACATACAACAGAAGTAATTACTAATAATGAGCATCCTGCAATGGCTATAAGGAGAAAAAAAGATTCGTCAATGGTGGTTGGCCTAAACCTAATCAAAGATGGCAAGGGAGATGCCCTTATATCAGCAGGAAGCACTGGCGCGCTTTTAACTGGAGCTACATTGATCACTAAAAGAATAAAAGGGGTAAATAGGCCTGCAATTGCACCAGTTATGCCAGGCAAAAATGGTGCATTTATGGTCATTGACGCAGGAGCAAATGTAGATGTAAAGCCTAATAACTTACTTCAATTTGCCATTATGGGCAGTGCATACTTTAAGGGAGTCTTTAATATAGAGAATCCCAAGGTGGGATTAATAAATAATGGGGCTGAAGCAGAAAAAGGGAACGAATTAACAAAAGCGGCACATGGAATATTAAAAGATGCTGATATAAACTTTATAGGAAACGTAGAGCCAAGGGAAGTTCCTGAAGGGGATGTAGAAGTATTAGTATGTGATGGCTTCGTTGGAAATACAATACTTAAAACCTATGAGGGGGTAGCAAAGGTTATATTTGACCTACTAAAGCAAGAGATCATGTCAACTACACGATCGAAGTTTGCAGCACTTTTATTAAAACCTGTATTTAGGAATCTTAAGAAGAGATTTGATTACACAGAATATGGAGGAGCAGCATTTTTAGGAGTAGATGGAGTTGTAATAAAAGCCCACGGCAGCTCAAATGCAAAGGCAATAAAAAATGCAATAAAGCAAGCAAAAACTTTTGCTGAAAATAATGTGATTAACATTATAAAGGAAAATATAAATGAGGAAGAACTAGAAATATAGAAATAAATAAATATATAATAGTATATACTTATGGTGAGTGAAGCAAAATATATCAAAGAATAGCTAATAGATGTTGACGATAGAATAGTTATGTAATATTATCATTATATAAAATTTATTTGAAGTTTAGATGGTACTTAGAGAACTTCTTAATATAACTAGTAAAAATTATAACTGTACCATCGTTTGGTTAATATATGAAGGGAGGTGAGTTTTATTATGGTATTTAATAAAATTAAAGAAATCATTGTTGAACAACTTGGGGTTGATGCTGAGGATGTAAAGATGGAATCATCTTTTATTGATGATTTAGGGGCTGACTCCCTTGATATAGTTGAATTAATCATGGCTCTAGAAGAGGAATTTGATATTGAAATTCCTGATGAGGAGGCAGAAAAATTCCCTACCGTTGGAAATGTTGTTGATTATATTAAGGAACATACTGAAAACGAGTAGTGTAGTGTTTTGTTCGTAGAAATATTTAATACTTATTGTTATAAAGAAAAATATTTAACATTCTTTAAGTAATCCATCCCCTCCCTTTATTAATCGGCAGGGGATGAATTATGGTTCTAGGTGTTAAGGATAGGAAGATAAAAATGAGGGCTATTACTGAAGAAAGAGCAACGCAGATAGAAATGCTAGAGAAAAGGATAAATTATAAATTTAATAGAAAGTACATAATAAATAGGGCTTTGACTCATAGCTCATATGCAAATCAGTATGGATTATCATATATAGAGCACAATGAAAGAATGGAGTTTCTTGGTGACTCTATTTTAGGCTTTATTGTAAGCGAACATATCTTCAGAAAATATAAAACCAAACCTGAAGGCAAACTAACCAAAATTCGTGCAAGTATAGTCTGCGAATCTTCCCTATATAAAAAGGCTGAAGAATTAGGGCTAGGCGATTTCCTGCTTCTTGGAAATGGAGAAGAGATTACAGGGGGTAGGGAAAGGCCTTCAATGCTTGCAGATGTTTATGAAGCACTAATTGCAGCAATATATTTAGACGGTGGCATGGATTGTGCAAAGGATTTTGTATTAGGAGAGCTTTCAGATACAATAGATCTTACAGTTAAAGAAGGTAAGATTAAAGATTATAAAACTAAATTACAAGAACATTTGCAGGCAGACTCGGATGTTACGATCAGATATCGTATAGAAAAAGAAGAAGGCCCCGCCCATAATAGAAGTTTCCTTTCAGTAGTATATGTAAATGACAATAAAGCAGGAGATGGCCAAGGAAAAAGTAAGAAGGAAGCTGAACAGGAAGCTGCTAAAAGTGCATTAACAGCCCTAGGTGTAAGATTATGAAAAGCCACTATATAATACCTATATTTGTCCCTCACAAAGGCTGCCCACATGATTGCGTATTTTGTAATCAAAAGCATATTACTGGGCAGGTTGATAAAGTAGATAGTGCATTTGTAGAAAATGAAATAGATAAGTATCTAACCACCATAAACTCAAAGGATAGTTTTGTTGAGGTATCCTTTTTTGGAGGAAGCTTTACAGGACTTTCAATAGACGAGCAGACAGAATTGCTTAAGCCTGCAAAAAAGGCCTTAGATGATAACAAAGTAGATGCTATAAGGCTATCCACTAGACCGGATTATATAAATGAGGTTATATTAGCAAATCTTAAAAACTATGGGGTGTCTATAATAGAATTAGGGGTTCAATCCATGGACGAGGATGTACTAAGGTTATCTAATAGAGGACATAGTATAGATGTTGTATATAAGGCATCACAGCTTATTAAATATAATGGCTTTACACTTGGACTTCAGATGATGGTAGGACTTCCTGGAGATGATGAGGCAAAGGATATAAAAACCGTGGAAGAGTTTATAAAAATAAAACCTGACATGGTAAGAATATATCCTGCACTAGTAATTAAAGATACCCTTATGGAGCGTATGTATAAAAGCGGTACCTTTGCCCCCTATACATTGGATAATGCAATTGATATATGCAGCAGGCTATATTTAAAATTTGAATATGCAGGAATAAAAGTAATTAGAATTGGACTTCAACCAACGGAAAATATTGCTTTTGGAAAGGATTTAATTGCAGGCCCATTTCATCCTTCATTTAGAGAGCATGTGGAATCAAAGATACTAAATGATATGATACTTGTTTTAAAAAGGGAATATAATCTAAATGAATTTACTATAGGTGTAAATCCTAGAACTATTTCTAAGCTATTTGCAGACAAAAAGAAGTATTTTAACAATGCTATTAAAACCATTGGAAATAATAAAATAAAGGTTATACAAAATAATAATATACCCATAGATTCAATTCAGGTAATGGATTCCAATAATTGTGTTACACTATCTATAATACAATATGCCAAGCTAATAGAAAAAAAGAATAAATAATAATTAGGTCTACCAAAAGATGGTGTCTCTAAGGGATTTGTTTCCCTTGAATAGTTGGACATAGTCGGTAGGAATATCCGTATTGCGGCTGGTTTAGACGAATACAAGGGGGGAGATTGAAGCGGAAAATATTGTAATTGTTGATGATGAGAAAGATATTGCTGATTTAATATCCTTATATTTAAAAAATGCTGGCTACGATACTACCGTTTATTATGATCCTCTAGATGCAATAAAGTATTTACAGAACAATATCCCTTCTGCTCTAATTTTAGATATCATGATGCCAGAAATAGATGGTATATCAATTCTTACTAAATTAAGAGAAAAGCATGATTATCCAGTTATATTACTTACTGCAAAAACTAATCAGAATGATGTACTTAATGGTCTATATTCGGGGGCAGATGATTATATTAAAAAGCCATTTGAGCCTTTAGAACTCTTAGCAAGATTGAATGTACATCTTAGAAAGGAATCAAAACAAATAAATGATGAAATAAACTATAGAAATTTTTGCTTAGATAGAGCTAGGCATGAATGTAGACTAAATAATAAATATCTGCATTTAACTCCAATATTGAAGAATTAGCAAAATCCATTGGAAATATACTAAAAAATGCAATAAGTTATGGGTATGAAGGGTCAAATATCAGATTAGAAGCTCTAATGAGGGGAATGGATTTAACACTTAACATTAAAAATAAAGCAGATACACTTTCAGAACACGAAATATCGTTGCTTTTCACTAGGTTTTATCGAAGTGATAGCTCAAGGAACTCTTCTAAGGGAGGGTCTGGCTTAGGTCTAGTAATATCTAAAGCAATAATAGAAAATCTGGGCGGAGAAATTAATGCTTCAAGCAATAATAATTGTTTTACAATATCAATTAATATTCCTAATGCAATTGACGAAAGTAAAATTTAGATAAAAATATAATTACATAATCTTAAGAAAGTCTTCATTTTTTATTGCTTTAATATTAATAAAATAAAATCCGTACTTAGTATAATAAAAGATACTAAGTACGGATTTTATTTTAGGGGGAAAACATGATGACAAAAATTTGATTGAGAAAATTGAATCGGCTATACAGTGTAAGAATTATTCGAGATTAGGTAGATGTTTTAATACTAGAAAAAACAGTTATTTTTATGACTTGGGGACGGGGAAGGTTTTTCAAATAGGAAAGGAAATGTTCGCTATTTTAGACGGTATGATAAAAAGTAATGGCTTTGAGTTTATAGAAGAAATTGAATGTTTAGAATCGGATAAGTTAGCCTCTCTTGAGGAGCTATATGATGCAATAATAAAAGAAAATATTTTACAAGCCCCTGAGTTGCATGAATTTATTGGACCTCAAATTAGTGAATTAGACGAACACTTAAATTCAAAGAGGACTCAAATCACCCTTGAATTAACTGAGAAATGTAATATGAGATGTAAATATTGCATATATAATGAAAATCAAGGCGGATATAGAGAGTTCGAGAATAAAGAATAGTAGTATAGAAAAGGAAATTATTCAAAAAAGTAACTATATCAAAGGATATTTTGATCCTTTGTTTGAATGGGCTATAAGTAGTATTTCTGAAAGTGAACTCTCATTAAAAAGTATTGCAAAGGATAATATTATTAAAGATTTAGCATTAATCCATTAGGTAGGATACCTTCAAGCAAGTTATATGAGGGAAATGGTAATATACCTATGGCTTGTATGTGTTCGACTTTATTAGGCCAGAAACAAAAATTATAAATTTAATCATGTCTCTATTCCCAACTGGAGTCAGTCAGGTATTTTTTCAAATTTTTTCATATCGTTTTACTAATATTGCTGGAATTGTTGTATGGACGCCTTATTTGATGGTATTAGCAGGCATAATCCAAATATTTTTATATTGGTATGCTTCAAATAAAATCTATTTAATGTAAAAAACTAAGTGGAATGGGGGTTAGATTATCAGTATGAAAAAAACAATATATAGGTCGCTAAAAATTGTATATGATAGCTCCCAAACTTTATTTTTATTATGTGCTTTTACAACTTTATTTTCAGCCATCATATCAAGATTTAGTATATACTCAATACAAAACCTTGTAAATAGAATCCAAATGGCACTTACATCAAATGAAGATGTAAAAGAAGCCTTATTTTTGTTCTTTGTTGTGAATATTAGTACTGCTTTTGTCAATCATATTAAATCTTTTTATAGTCAGAAATTAAATAATAACACTAATTATTATTTAGATGATGAATTTATTACTAAATGTAGTAAATTACCCTTAAAAGATTTTGAAAGTGAAAAGACTTATGATGCTATTAGCAGGGCAAATGAACTAGGTAAGAATAAAGTTATAGATATGTACTTTAATATTTTACAGTTAGTAGAAAGTATAATATCTATTTTAGCAGTAGTTATTATTGTATTACAAATAGATAGAATATTATGGCTCATTATTTTAATAATACCTGTGATATCAACGATTATGAATATTAAAATCGGGAAATTTGCATATAATTTAGAAAAAAATAATATTGAACACTCAAGACAGAAAAACTACATCAACTATTTATTAACAAATAATATAGCTATAAAAGAAATAATAAGTTTTAATACAGGAAATTATTTAGCAGAAACATTTAAGAGTCATAATAAAGCTTTAAAGGATGCAAATGAGAGAGTAATTAATAAATATACTAGAAAAAATATGTTTTTAACTGTATTGGAGTTAGTTGTAAAAAAAATATTGATTTCTATTATTATTTTACAATCTATAAGAAACAATGGACTCATCGGCAATATTATGGGATTTATCTATTCTGTAGATCTAATAGAAGCACGAATACAAGCGGTTCTTTCAAGTGTGACCACAATTTATAAAGATAAATTATATGTAGATAACTATTTCGAATTCAATGATAGAAAAAATGAAGAAAATTATGGTGAAAAGACTATAAACGAATCAATTGATAAAATAAGCATTAAGAATCTTAGTTTCTCTTACACTGATGAAAAGAAAATTCCCAAAAATGTTAATTTAACTATAAATAGAAAACGGCCAGTTGCCATCATCGGGGTAAACGGTTCTGGGAAGAGTACTTTAATAAAAATATTAGCAGGATTATATGGTGAATATAGTGGAGATATCTTAATTAATCAATTTAATTTAAGAGAACTAAATATAACTGAATATCGAAAAAAAATAGCGGCTATTTTTCAGAATTTTAATAAATACGAGCTAACTTTAAGAGAGAATATAGCTTTTTCAGATATTGACTCAATTAGTAATGATATCAAAATTAGAAAAACAATAAAATTAGTTGGACTTACTGAAGTACTAAAAGAATTTGATTGTGGAATTGACACTCAAATGGGACACTGGTTTGGAGGAGTAGAATTGTCAAAAGGGCAATGGCAGAGAGTAGCATTAGCAAGAGCTTTTTTTAAGGATGCTGATATCATAATAATGGATGAACCTACATCTTTGTTAGATCCTATTATTGAAAAACAAATTTTTGATTTAATTAGTTATTTATCAAAAGAGAAAATATTAATTTTAATTACTCATAGAATTGAAAATTTAGAACCATATAATCCATGGTATGTTTTAATGGAACAGGGAGAAATAAAGACTCAGGGGTCCATTAAAAATATCCAGAAAAATGAATTATATAAAAAACTATTATATAAACAAGTACCATAAATATATACAACTAAAAGTGAGAATAAAAGTATGCCAGTTGTGAAAAATAAATTTTTTATGCTAGAATAAGTTACCCTATGCAGAGGGAGAAAAGTTGTTCGCATATTTGGAAGGGTATGTTCTATTTTCAACAATTTCTAAAATGCACACCGAAATGGTGGGCATTTAGTTTTTTGTAAGCTAAATGGTATATAATTAAAGGCACTTATTATTCTGATGCTATCACAATTAATTTGCGAATTGACACAACTATGTTTAAAAACTAAAATAGTATTATTAATGTCCATTAATTATGGAAGAGGTGCAATAATTTGTTTCTTAAAAAAATCGAGATAAGAGGATTTAAATCCTTTGCAGATAAGGTTGAGTTTGAGCTTGAAAAGGGAATAACAGGGGTTGTAGGACCCAATGGAAGCGGCAAGAGTAATATTTCTGATGCTGTAAGGTGGGTTCTTGGAGAGCAAAGTGCAAAAAGTCTTAGAGGAAGTAAAATGGAGGACGTAATATTTGCTGGTACTCACCTTAGAAAACCTTTAGGTTTTGCAGAAGTTTCAATTATAATTGACAATACAGATGGAATGCTTCCTGTTGACTATACTGAAGTTATAATAACTAGGAGAATGTATAGGTCAGGGGAAAGTGAGTATTACATAAATAAAACATCTTGTAGGATGAAAGATATTACTGAATTGTTTATGGATACAGGAGTAGGCAGGGATGGATACTCAATAATAAGCCAGGGACGAGTGGAAGAGATAATAAATGCAAAACCAGAGGATAGGCGTGAGATATTTGAAGAAGCTGCAGGTATTACAAAATATAAAACAAGGAAAATAGAATCTGAAAAGAAACTTTATAATACAGAACAGAATATACTAAGAATTAATGATATTGTAAATGAACTAGGGAATCAAATAGATCCACTTTATGAGGAATCTATAAAAGCTAAAAAGTATTTGAGCTTAAAAGAAAGATTAAAGGTATTAGAGATTAATACTTTTATTAGAAATATTGACAGCTTAAAAGATAAACTTTCTGATTTAGACGAACTTTATAGGCAGCTTAAAGAAGAACTAGAGGCTAATTCTAAAAGCAATGAAGAAATTGAAGAAAATTATAATAAACTAAAACAAGATATATCTAATATTGACGGTAATATAGAATCTATACAGGCTAAAATTTATACAACTGAAAATGAGATGGAGAAATCTGTTGGAGAAATAAACGTAATAAATGAAAAAATAAATAACCTAGATAAAAATATTAAAAGAATTAATGAAGAAATAGAAGAGAATGAAAACCATCTTAAAAAATTGAAAGCCACTATTTTAGAAAATAAAAAAGTAATAGATGATAATAATACGGAACTTGATAAGTTAAAACTTGATTTAAATCAAAAGAATACTGAATTTGAAAATATAAGCGGCAGTATAAGCCAAAAAGATGCCCATGTAGAGGACTTAAAAACAGAGGTAATTGAAATATTAAATAGCATTGCTGAAAGAAAGAGTGCTATAAATGGATATAATACCTATAAAAGTGGTATTGAAAAGAGAAGGGAACAAATAAAAAGAGAAAAACTGCAAAATAAGGAAAAGGCAAACGAACTTAATCTAGAGACTGCAAACATTGAAAAAGAAGTAGAAGAGCAGAAAAAGATATGTGGTTCCAATATAAAGAAAATAGAGGCCTTAGAAAATGCAAAGACTGGTTTAATAGAAAGCAAAGAAAGTAATGAAAAGGCAATTTTCAAATTAAACGGTAAAATGCAGACTAAAAGCGGACTTTATAAGGTCTTGCGCAATATGGAAAATGAATTTGAGGGGTACAATAGAAGTGTAAGGGAGATAATGAAACAAAAAGGAAGGTCTGATAATTTTTCTAAGGGCATATGTGGTGTTGTTGCAGACATAATAAGTGTTGATGAAAAATATGAGACTGCAATAGAGGTAGCCCTTGGAGGGGCTCTTCAAAATATAGTAACTGAAGATGAGTTTGCAGCAAAAAAATGTATTGAATATCTAAAGACAAATAGATTTGGAAGGGCAACATTTTTACCTTTAACTACTATTTCTCCTCGAAACTATAGTGCAAATATAAAAAGGATAATTAATAAAAAGGGATATATAGATTTAGCAAATAACCTTGTGCATTATGATAATAAGTATATAAATATTGTATCAAGCCTCCTTGGAAGGGTTATTGTTGTTGATAACATTGATAATGGAATGATAATTGCAAAAGAAATAAACTACTCCTATAAAATAGTAACAACAGATGGAGACATAATAAACCCTGGCGGAGCATTTACAGGCGGAAGCATAAATGAAAAAACAGGTAGAATATTAAGTAGAAAAAGGGAAATAGATGAGCTATTAATAGATATAAAAGGCCTTAAAGAATCAATTAATGAGTATGAGGCTAAAAATAAAGATATAGAAAAAGAACTTGACTCTGTTAAGCTTAGGCTAACGACCTCTTTTGAGGAGAGGCATACATCGGATTTAAAATTATCATCCCTAGAAGGCAGCATGTCCTCTTATAAAAAGGATATAGAAAGAATGTCTCTTGAGGAAAAATCATTGATAAAAGAGATAGAGCAGCTAGAAGAAGAATATAAGGAGGCAAATATTAAATTAGAGCAGGAGATAAGTTTACTAGCAAATCTTGAGGATAAAAGTGGAAAGGTATCTAAAGAGGCTGAAGAAGAACAGCTTAAAATAAAAGATATATCAGATAAAAGGGATGCATTATCTGATGAAATCACATCCCTCAGGGTTAAAATTACAGAGCACAAGCACAATATAAAGGAGTTTGAAAACAGAAATATAGAAGTAAACAAGAATATACTTGAGCTAGATGAATTAAACTGCAAGAAAGATAATGAAAAGAAAACCTCTATAATAGAAAAGGAAAAATTACATGTAAATATTAATAATATTAATGAATCTGATATTCTATTAAAACAAAAAAATGTTAGTTCAAAATCTAAATTAGAAGATTTATTCATAGAAAAAAAGAAAAACTCTATGCTGCTTGAGGAAATAGAAAAACGTAAAAAAGAATATGGAGAGGCATACCAGAATTTACAATCTGAAGTTCACAAGCTTGAAATGCAAAAAGCAAGAATCGATATGGAAATAGAAAATATGCAAAACAAGATATGGGATGAATATGAGTTAAGTTATGCTTCAGCCATTAAATATAGAATAGAAGTAAATAGTATGTCACAAGCTTCAAAAGAGATAAATAATATAAAAAGTAATATTAAAGAATTAGGCATAATAAATGTTAATGCCATAGAGGAATACGAAAAGGTAAAAGAAAGGTTTGAGTTTTTAACTACCCAAAAGAATGATTTAGAAGAGGCAAAAGAGTCATTAAATAAAGTAATACTAGAGATGACTGAAAAGATGGAGACCCAGTTCTCTAAAAACTTTGAAATAATTAATCAGAATTTTAATGAAGTATTTGCTGAACTATTTGGAGGGGGAAAAGCAAACCTAATACTTTGCGATGATGATGATGTCCTGTCAAGTGGAATAGAAATAATTGCAGAACCTCCAGGTAAGAAACTTCAGTATCTTACATTGCTTTCTGGAGGGGAGAAGGCACTTACAGCCATTGCCCTTTTATTTGCTATTTTAAGGATGAAGCCTTCACCTTTTTGTATACTAGATGAAATTGAAGCTGCACTTGATGATGTAAATGTGGCTAGGTTCGCAAATTTTTTGAGAGAGCTATCTAAAGAAACCCAGTTTATAGTGGTAACACATAGAAAGGGAACCATGGAGGTTGCAGATGCCCTATATGGTGTTACCATGGAGGAAAAAGGAGTTTCTAAGCTTGTATCAGCTAAATTAACAGAGAAAGTAAGTTGAAGGAGTGGTATTTTTGGAAGATAAACAAGGATTTTTTTCAAAATTAGTTTCAGGATTGACTAAAACAAGGGATAATGTTGCATCTAAGATAGATGACCTTTTAAACTTTGGTGGAGCAATTGATGATGATCTTTATGAAGAGTTAGAAGAGATACTTATAATGGCAGATATAGGGGTTAAATCTACTACAAAAATAATAGAGATGCTTAAAAAAAGGGTTAAAGAAGAAAAGATAAAAGATCCAAAACAGGTTAAAGCTATTTTAAAAGACATAATAATAGATATACTAAGTGATGGCAGTGATAACAATAGTATGGAACTTCCTGCAGTTTATATGATTGTAGGAGTAAATGGAGTGGGAAAGACCACCTCAATAGGAAAGCTTGCAAATGTGTACAAAAAAGAAGGCTTAAAGGTTTTATTAGCTGCTGGTGATACATTTAGGGCTGCAGCAATTGATCAAATATGTGTATGGGGAAATAGGGTGGGAGTAGATGTTATAAAGCAGCAGGAAGGCTCAGACCCTGCTGCAGTAGTATATGATGCAGTTTATGCTGCTAAGTCTAGAAAATCTGACATACTCATATGCGATACGGCAGGAAGACTTCATAATAAAAAGAATCTAATGGATGAATTAGAGAAGGTAAACAGGATAGTTGATAGGGAATATCCTGAAAGCCACAAGCAAACCATACTGGTACTAGATGCGACCACAGGCCAAAATGGTGTAATACAAGCAAAGGAATTTAAAAAGGCTTGTGATATTGATGGTATTATACTTACAAAGCTTGATGGAACAGCAAAAGGCGGTATAGTAATTGCTATAAAAGAAGAACTTGGAATACCTGTTAGGTATATAGGTGTAGGAGAAGGAATAGACGATCTTCAAGAGTTTAATGCAAATGATTTTGTAGATGCATTATTTAATGATGTAAAGTAAAAAGCCTTGACAGTCTCTTTTTAATCTGATATTATTTTTTATGGTAAGTAAAAGATCATTAAAATAGACGGTTGGCGATTTAAATGTTGGATAAAGTTTATGAAGTTAGTATGTTATATGACTTTTATGGGCAATTGCTTACTTTAAAACAAAGAAATGTACTTGATTTATATTACAATAATGATTATTCTCTAGGAGAGATATCAGATATATTAAGTATATCAAGGCAGGGAGTATATGATACTCTAAAACGCAGCGAAAAGTCTCTGCATGGTTATGAAGATAAATTACATCTTGTTCAAAAGTTTCAGGAAAACAAAAAAAAGCTTAAAGAGGTGTACTCACTTCTATGTAATATTAAGCAAAGTGAATATACGGATAAGATGAAATCCATATTGATTGATATATTAGAAAACAGCATTTAGGGGGTCTATCCATGGCTTTTGAGAATTTAACATCTAAGCTTCAAGAAACTTTTAAAAAACTTAAAGGTAAGGGTAAGCTCAATGAGAAAGATGTAAAAGAAGCAATGAGGGAAGTAAAGCTTGCTCTACTTGAAGCAGATGTAAATTATAGAGTTGTTAAAGAGTTTGTAAATAAGGTAACAAGTAGATCTGTAGGATCAGAGGTTATGGAAAGCTTAACTCCTGGTCAGCAGGTTATTAAAATAGTTAATGAAGAGCTTGTAGCTCTTATGGGGGATAGCAGTGAAGAGATAAAATACTCCAAAACTCCTCCTACAAAGATAATGTTAGTAGGGCTTCAAGGTGCAGGTAAAACAACCATGGCAGGAAAGCTTGGCCAGTATATGAAAAAGCAGGGCAAAAAGCCTTTGCTTGCAGCCTGCGATGTTTATAGGCCTGCAGCAATTAAGCAGCTTCAGGTTGTAGCTGAAAAGTTAGATTTGCCATCCTTTAGCATGGGAGATAAAAAAAGCCCAGTAGATATTGCAAAAGCTTCCATGAATTTTGCTGAGAATAATAAAAATGACGTGGTTATTATAGATACGGCAGGAAGACTTCACATAGATGAACATCTTATGGATGAACTAATCAATATAAAAAAAGAGATAAATCCTGATGAAATACTTCTTGTGGTAGATGCAATGACGGGTCAAGATGCTGTAAATGTGGCAGAAAGCTTTAATGAAAAACTAAATATAACTGGTGTTATACTTACAAAACTTGATGGAGATACAAGAGGTGGGGCAGCATTATCTGTAAGGTATATTACTGGAAAGCCTATAAAGTTTGCAGGTATAGGAGAAAAACTTACAGATATTGAGGTTTTTCATCCTGATAGAATGGCATCTAGAATACTTGGAATGGGCGATGTTTTAAGCCTTATTGAAAAAGCTCAGGAATCTATAGATGAGAAAAAGGCTCTTGAACTTTCTAAAAAGATGCTTAAACAAGAGTTTACATTTGATGATTTTCTTGAGCAGATGCAGCAAGTTAAAAAAATGGGATCTATAAGCGATATAATGTCAATGATTCCAGGAATTGACCCTGCAATGCTAAAAGGTGTTAATATAGACGATAGTGATCTCTCGCGCGTGGAAGCTATAATTAAATCCATGACAAAGGATGAGAGAAATAACCCTGCTCTTTTAAAAAACAGCAGCAGAAGAAAAAGAATTGCAAGAGGCAGCGGCACTAAAATACAGGATGTAAACAGGGTAATAAAGCAATTTGAACAAGGTCAGAAAATGATGAAACAGTTTTCAGGTATGATGAAAAACCCTAAAAAAGGAAAGCTGAAACTTCCATTTCAACTTCCATTTTAGATAAAATATTTAGATATTTAAGTGGTTTTAAGCAACAGAAGGAGGTGAGTTAAATGGCAGTTAAGATAAGATTAAAAAGGATGGGCGCAAAAAAAGCACCTTTTTATAGAATAGTGGTAGCTGATGGCAGATCTCCAAGAGATGGCAGATTCATTGAAGAAATAGGATATTACAACCCTACTACTGACCCAGTTGATGTAAAAGTCGATGGAGAAAAGGCAAAAAAGTGGCTTGACAATGGAGCACAACCTTCAGATACAGTTAGAAGTTTACTTAAGAAAGCTGGTATAATTAATACAGTAGCATCAAAGTAATACAATAGAAAATCCGGGGGTGTAGAGGTTGAAGGAATTAGTAGAAGTAATTGTTAAAGCTCTAGTTGACAACCCTGATGCAGTAAGAATCAACGAAATAGTTGGTGAACAGTCAGTTATCCTTGAAATTAGTGTTGCCCAAGAAGATATGGGGAAAGTAATAGGAAAACAAGGAAGGATTGCAAAAGCAATAAGGACTGTTGTAAAAGCAGCTGCAACCAAAGAAAATAAGAGGGTTGTAGTAGAAATTATATAAACAAAAGGGTTAGGGGATCCTAATCCTTTTTTGCTATAAGGAGTGGTTTTTACGGCCGTTAATTATTTTAGAATTGGTAAGATTATAAATACTCAAGGGCTAAAGGGGGAGGTTAGGGTATTACCCCTTACGGATGATGTAAAAAGATTTGATTATGCTAAATTTGTATTTATTGATGACCAAAAGCTTATTAAAACTTATGTGGAACATGTTAGATACCAAAAAGATTTGGTCATAATCAAATTTAAAAATATAAATACCATAGAAGATGCTGAGAAGCTAAAAAATACATACATACTAATTGACAGAAAAAATGCCATTAAGTTATCTAATGACAGATATTTTGTGTGCGATATTATAGGCCTTTTAGTATATAGCACGGATGATTGCCTCTATGGAGAGATAACTGATGTTATGCAGACAGGAAGCAACGATGTATATGTAGTAAAAAATCATGATAAAGAGATACTTATTCCTGCATTAAAAACCGTGGTAAAGGAAATAGATATAAATAATGGCAGGATGGTTGTAGAACTCCCGGAAGGTTTGATTTAGCTATGAAGATAGATATATTATCACTTTTCCCAGAAATGTTTGCGCCTTTTGATGTAAGTATAATAAAAAGGGCAAGAGATAAGGGAATACTTGATATTAAGGTAACAGATATAAGAGATTTTACTAAAGATAAACACAATAGGGCTGATGATTATCCATACGGCGGAGGAGCTGGAATGGTTATGATGGCAGATCCTATATATTCAGCTGTTGAGCATGTAATAGAAGATTGCAAGGAAAAACCCAAAATATTACTTATGGGGCCTTGTGGAAAGACTTTTGATCAAAATATTGCAAAACAGCTGTCAAATGAAAGACATATAGTATTAATATGTGGACACTATGAGGGCTTAGATGAAAGAATTATGCCTTTAATAGATGATGAGATATCAATAGGCGATTATGTACTAACTGGGGGAGAACTTGCAGCAATGGTGGTAGTAGATGCTGTTTCAAGAATGATTCCAGGGGTTTTAAGTTCAAACATGAGTTATGAAGAAGAATCATTTTATGATGGCTTATTGGAGTATCCTCAGTATACAAGACCAGAGGAATATAGAGGGATGAAGGTGCCTGAGGTTTTATTATCAGGACATCACGAGAATATAAGAAAATGGAGACGCCTTGAATCTCTAAAAAGAACATATATTAATAGACCAGATTTAATTGACAGTAAAGAACTTACAGATGAGGATAGGAAAATGCTAAAAGAAATAGAAAATATGTATAAAAAAGATTGATACAAACAATAGCTATTTTTTCGTTGCATAAACATATGCGGTATGCTATAATATCCAAGTATTGTGAATACGGGCGGTCCTCTGCTAGGGCTTCTAACATGAACGTCTATGATGGAAGGAGGTAATTTTTGTGGATATAATCGGAGAAATTGAATCAGAACAATTAAAAAAGGATGTACCCGTTTTTGAGATAGGTGATACAGTTAGAGTACACGTAAAGATCAAAGAAGGGGCTAGAGAAAGAATACAGGTATTTGAAGGAACCGTTATTAAAAGACAGAATGGTGGACTTAGAGAAACATTTACAGTAAGAAGGCTTTCTTATGGTGTAGGTGTTGAAAAAACTTTCCCTGTACATTCTCCAGTAGTTGAGAAGATTGAAGTAACTAGGAAAGGTAAGACTAGAAGGGCAAAACTTTATTACTTAAGAGATAGAGTAGGAAAGTCTGCAAAGGTTAAAGAAAAGATAAATAAATAAAGAATTAAAGGGGGACTGTTTTTACAGTCCCTTTTTTGATAAGGGGTGATTATATGAATATACAGTGGTATCCAGGACATATGACTAAGGCAAGACGTGAAATGACAGAGTCTTTAAAGCTAGTTGAACTAGTTATAGAATTATTAGATGCAAGAATTCCTATAAGCAGCAGAAACCCAGACATTGATAAACTTTGTGGTAATAAACCGAGATTAATAGTACTTAATAAAAGTGATTTAGCAGATGATAAGATAACTAAAATATGGATTCAGTATTTCAAAGGTATAGGTAAAGATTGTATAGAGGTAGACTCTCTTTCCGGTAAAAATGTAAAGACCATAGGTAGGGTTGTTCAAGATAAATTTAAAGAGAGAAATAAAAACTTAAAAGCAAAAGGCATTGTATCAAAGCCCATTAGGATAATGATTGCAGGTGTACCTAATGTGGGAAAGTCTTCCCTTATTAATAGATTATCAGGCAGGGCTAGTGCCAAAACTGGTGATAAGCCAGGCGTTACTAGAGGAAAACAATGGATAAAGCTTGGCAGTAATATGGAGCTTTTAGATACCCCAGGAATCTTATGGCCTAAATTTGATGACCCTAAGGTGGGATACAATTTAGCATTCACAGGGGCAATTAAGGATGAGATATTAGATACTGCTGAACTTTCAATTAAGCTTATAGATACCCTAATTGAAATATGCCCTGAAAGTATTGTGAGCAGGTACAACCTTAAAGATACTAAAAAGCTTGCAATAGAAATACTTGAAGATATAGGAAAAGTTAGAGGGTGTATGCTGCCTGGAGGAAACATTGATATAGATAGGGCTGCATCAATAGTACTAGATGAGTTCAGAAGTGGAAAACTAGGAAGAATTTCTCTTGAGAAACCAAACATAAAATAAAGTCGTGAAGGTGATATTTTGGATTATAGTAAATTATCTATTGAAGAGATAAAAGATATTATAAGTAATGCAGATTTAGAGGAAAGAAATAGATTAATAGGTTTGCTAGAGAATGATAATAGAAAAGGGGTAAAAAGGTTATCAGAAAGATTAAGGAAGGAAATAATAGGTCATAATAAAGAAATAGCGAGAATTAAAAAGCTTAAAGAGTATGAATATAAATATATAAGCAAAGGTGCTAAATACATTGCAGGAGTTGACGAGGTGGGAAGAGGGCCTCTTGCAGGGGCTGTGTATGCCTGTGCAGTTATAATGCCAATTGAGGCTATTATAGAGGGTATAGATGATTCAAAAAAGCTATCACCAGAGAAAAGAGAGAGATTGTCATTAGAAATTAAGGAAAATGCAATTAGTTATGGCATAGGGTATGTAGATGAAAAGCAAATAGATAGGGTAAATATTTTAAATGCCACTTATATGGCAATGAAAAAAGCCATAGACAATCTTTATGTAAGACCTACTGTAGTATTGGTGGACGCAATTAGGATACCCAATGTTAATATCTTTCAGGTTCCTATTATAAAAGGTGATTCCATCTCATTTTCAATTGCTGCAGCATCTATAGTTGCAAAGGTTGAAAGGGATAATTATATGAATAGGTTACATAATGAGTTCCCCGTCTATAATTTTTCAAAGAATAAAGGGTATGGCACACAAGAACATATTGATGCAATAAAAAAATATGGACCATGCCCCTACCATAGGAAATCTTTTATTAAAAATATAGTGTAAAGAGGGTTTGGTTTTAGAATGATAATTTCCGGTAAGGAAAAAGGAAACATAGGAGAAAACATTGCAGCTGAATATCTTAAAGATAATGGATATAGTATTTTGTTTAGAAACTTTAGAACAAGATTTGGAGAGATAGATATAATTGGGGAAGAAGATGGATACATAGTATTTATTGAGGTAAAGGCAAGGAAGAATTTTCAAATGGGACTGCCTTGTGAATCTGTATCAATAAATAAGCAAAGGCGCATTGCTAGGATGGCTAGTTTATATATTGCAATTAATAATCTATCAGACAGAAATTTTAGATTTGATATTGTTGAAATGATTTTAGATGGAGAAAATGCTAAATATATACGTATATTAAAAGATGCTTTTTGGGTAGAGAAGGCCTTTTAATATACGTTATAGATTCTAAGAAGTAATTAGTATTCCCAGTACTTTCTGTCCATACTTCTATATTGAATAGCCTCACAGATATTATCTAAATGAATATTTTCTAAACCCTCAATGTCTGCTATGGTTCTTGCTATTTTAAGTATTTTATTATAGGCTCTTGCACTTAGCCCAAGGCTTTCGAAGGTTTCCCTAAGTAACTTTTTAGATGGTTCATCAATTTTGCAGTATTTTTTTATCATGCCTGATGTTAATTGGGCATTACAATATATATTGTAATCTTTATATCTTTGAAGCTGAATATTTCGGGCCTTTTTGACCCTCTCTCTTATAACTTTTGTACTCTCTCCTTTATTTTCGTCCTCGAGCTCATGGTATTTAACAGGGTATACCTCTAAATGTATATCTATTCTATCAAGCAGGGGACCTGAAACCTTGTTTAGATACTTCTTAATGGCCATAGGACTGCAAGTACACTCTCTTGTAGAGTCGTTATGGTATCCACATTGGCATGGATTCATGGAGGCTACAAGCATAAAAATTGATGGAAATGTAAGTGTACCGCTTACTCTTGATATATTAACCTCTCCATCTTCCATAGGTTGTCTTAGAACTTCTAGCGCATTTCTTTGAAACTCAGGTAATTCATCTAAAAAAAGAACCCCATAATGGCATAGAGAAACTTCTCCAGGCTTTGGAGTCTTACCCCCGCCAATTAGAGATATGGCTGATATGGTGTGGTGTGGCGATCTAAAAGGCCTATTTCTAATTATACTAGAGCTAGAGGAGGCAGCATTTAGTTTCCCAGATGTACTATATATTTTTGTAACCTCAATTGCCTCTTCCATGGTCATACTAGGCAGTATACCTGGAAGCCTTTTTGCAAGCATGGTTTTACCAGAGCCTGGGGGGCCAATCATAAGTATATTGTGGTTTCCTGCAGCTGCAATCTCAAGTGCCCTTTTGGCATTTTCCTGTCCCTTTATATCACAAAAATCCTCATAATCTGCTTCTTTATTCATTATATCTTCAATTTCAACTGTAAAAGGGGCAATATTTCCATCTTCAATCACCTCAATTGTATCCTTTAAACTTGATACTGGATATATATTTATATCTTTAATTATTGCAGCCTCATAAGTATTTTTGTATGGGATTATAATATTTTCATACCCTTTCTTAGCAGCTTCTGCAGCCACACATAAAACTCCATTGACAGGTTTTACTCTTCCATCTAAGGATAATTCACCTAAAAATAAATAATCATCAATATTATTGCAATTTATTTGATCTGTTGCATTCAGTATTCCTATGGCTATAGGCAAGTCAAAACAGGGACCTTCCTTTTTTATATGGGCTGGTGCAAGGTTTATAGTTACCTTTTTTGTAGGAAATTTATAGCCAGAATTTTTAATAGCAGTTCTAACCCTCTCTTTTGATTCTTTTACGGCAGCGTCAGGAAGACCTACAATAGTAAAGCATGGAAGCCCATTCGATATATCTGTTTCAACCTCTATTATTTGCCCATTTATTCCTAAAACTGCACATGTATAAATTTTACTCAGCATAAAAACCGCCTCCCACTGGGATTATTGCCAAACATACTATATTTAAACAAAAAGTTATTATACAAAATACGATATAGACATGCTCTAATATTATATTTCTACATATTTTATATTGGGAGGGATATTATGATTGGTATTTTGTGCAGTAATAATAAAGAAAAGTTCTATTCATGGCGATTACACTCTATTTTCTCTGAATTAATGAAAAGGGATAATGACAGATTATTTGTTGTATTTTCCATCTTAAATATAGACCTATTAAAGGGAAAAGTTAAAGGCTTTTTGGTGTCAAAAACAGGTGTTATGCCAATTGAAGCAGATATACCGCCTATTATATACAACTTTTCGTTTCAAAAATCATCAGAGGATATAAGGAACTTAAGAAGGCTATCTGAAATAGATAATATTGTATTAGTTAATGGTACAAATAGATTTGATCAAAATATGATAATGGAAATGCTATGTTCATCAAATATATTGAAAAAATATGTTCTTAACTTTTCAATATATGATAAAAATAAAAATAACTTTATGCCAAGAGAAGATACGGATTATGTTGTTATTCCTTCAAAAGGTTCAAATATTGATAAAATATATTATATTTCACAAGAGCAAAAAAATACCAAAATAGAGGGGAATGAGTATATTAAAAGAGGCGAATCATTGGACTATATTAATGAATTTTTATGCCAAAGGTATTTGTTATTTATTGAAGCATCAAATATATTAAAGCATAACAATTGCCCCATTATAATTAGAACCTATATCCAAAGGGGATATAATGGAACATTCGAGAGTTTAGGGAGGCGCATTAACGCTGACATTAAAATTGATGAAGTTGTAACTGAAAATACAGATATAGCCTCACTTAATATCTCTAACTATATAGCTAAATTTATACCTAGTATTGGCACCTTCTTTATAGATTTAATACTTGACAAAAATAATGCCCCATACTTGTTACACTTTGGAGGATTTGACCTATGGCTTTTAAATAACTTAAAGGAAAAAGAATATAAAAAAGATTTTTACAAAAATCTAATATATCTTTCTGAATTTTATGAGAGGTCACAAAAGGGGGAATAAAAATGTGGGTTAATATAGATGTTGTATCAAATGACAAAAGTGTTATTTTTTTGCCAGAGAAGTTAGCCTCAGAGTATAGCAGTGAAGTACAGTTATGTTTTGGGAAAAGAAGCAGCGAGGCAATAGTTATAGCTTCTAAAGATATTAAAATTCAGAAAGAAAATACATTCGAAAAGCCACTTAAAATAGCAATAACAAATAAAATAAAAAGGCGCCTTCAAATCCCAACAGGGTTAACTTACAAGATAAAGTTTAATGCAGATAAAATAGAAATAGGTCCTGTTATAGGGCTTTTGCTAGGTAATAGAAACCATATTTATAATAAACGTTATATGGTTAAATATTCTGATCGCTGCGGTATATATAAGGAGGTGGGAGGGCTTTTATGCGCATTCTCACCAAGGTCTATAGATTGGAATAATTTTTTAGCATATGGGCTTTATTATGATCCTAAAGACAATGAGTGGAAGTATGGGAGATTCCCCATTCCTTCAACCATATATAGGAGGGATTTTCATACGGATAATGAGACCATTAAAAGACTTTCTTTTATAACTGAGGGAAAACTTTTTAATTCATGGAGATTTAATAAATTCTATTTTTATAAGCATTTAGGGAAGGATAAATATCTATTGAAGCACCTTCCGTTAACAGAACTATCTTTAAACTATGAACAAATAAAAGACTTTATAGATATAAATATCAAAACAATACTAAAGCCTATAAACCTATCAAGGGGAAGGGGACTGATAATTATAAACAAAGAAGGCGGTAAATACATTGTAGAGGACTATAGGCAAAGATTGCCTGAAAAAATAATATTAACAGAAGATAACCTAAAAGAGTTTTTTGATAAAAACCAGATGCTCTTTAATAATTATTTAATACAAAAGCAAATTTTACTTGCTAAAATAGATGGCTCACCTTTTGATATAAGGATTGTTATGCAAAGAAATCAAAAAAGCCAGTGGAAAGACATGGGGATTGAATGTAGAGTTGCAAATAAAAACACCCTTGTAACGAACATATCAAGAGGAGGATATGCTCTTAATATTGAAGAAGCCTTAAAAAGTGCCTTCCCAAACATTACTAATGATAAAGATATTAAAGATTATATAGATGATTTATGCTATAGAATATGCCAAAGACTTGACGAAACGGGACAGCATTTTGCAGAGTTTGGATTAGATTTAGGTATTGATGAGGATAAAAAGATTTGGATTATTGAGGCTAATGTATTCCCAAGTTTTAAAGGATTCAAAACAATGGATCATGAAACCTATTTAAAAATACGTTATGCGCCTATACAATATTCTGCATCAATAGCTGGATTTTTATAGAATGATTTATTTCAGCTTACAATAAATCTTCATAGGGAGTGAAATGTGTTGAATGAACAAATTAAAATAAGTCCTTATAAAAAAAGATTATCTACTATAATTATAGATAAAAAATTAGCTGAAGAATTAAATATATCAAATAAAAAGAGGGCATTTGTAAGTTTTGGTGCAAAAAAAGCTTTTGTAGATGTTGAATTTCCCTTGGGAGGATTAAGCAATGAGGTGTTTTTATCTACGGATATACTAACTAGTTTAAGAATACCTGAATATTTAACTTACGAAATACGTATTGACAAAAACGAAATTAAAATAGGACCTTGTATTGGGATTTTAATTAGCAACAATAGATATGAAAATATTAAGAAGAGGTATATTAAATCTTTTCATTCTAGTGTACTAGACTATAAAGGAATTCTAGGAGCAATTATTATATTTTCTTTAGATAGGGTTGATGCTTCAAATCAAATTATAGAAGGTTATTGTTATAATCCTATAAAAGATAACTGGGAGGCTGGCATTTTCCCATATCCTTTAGCCATATATAAAAGAATAGGCATAAGTAAGAAATGGGAAAACCATTTTCTCTCTGTAATAGGAGATGGGTTATTCAACAATTACTATCCTAACAAATGTGAGGTATATAGCTGGTTAAAAGATGAGAAAATAATATCTTCTCATATACCAGATAGCGCTATATACAAGTCATGGAATGACATAGAGTATATGCTAACCAAATACAAATCTATATATGTAAAACCAATATGGGGTATGAAAGGCATTGGGGTTGTAAAGATAAGTGCAGCAGATAACGATATTATATTTAATTATAGGGAGAATAGTGAAAATAAGGAGAAGGTTGTAAAGAATTTAAAGAGTGCTTCGGAGAATTTTTTTGCACCTAATAGGTATATTATTCAGCAGTCCATAGAGCTTATAAATAACAAAGGCAGTATAGTTGATTTAAGGTGTGTATTGCAAAAAGATGGGACACAAAACTGGATATGCAATGCAATTATTGCTAGATTAGGAGCTCATGGAAGTGTTGTAAGCAATGTTTCAAACGGGGGAGAAGCAAAGACAGCTATAGACTTCTTTAGAGAGGATATGTTACTTTCTGAGAAAGATGCATTTATTCTTAAAGAAAAAATAATAAATTATTGCATGGAGATATGCAGTTTACTTGATAAATATGGGTTAAACCTTGGGGTTCTTGGACTCGATATAGGCATAGATAAAGAAGGAAAGCTATGGCTCATAGAAATTAATAGCAGAAGCCCAAATCCTGCTATTGTGCTTAGAGCAAATGATATTCTATCATACTATAATATACTATCTGCTCCCCTGTATTATGGTAAATCTATTGCTGGATTTAAAGCATAGGAGGGGGTGTGGATGAATTATAGAATATTAGTTAACCATAGCGATAACAATAGCAAAGTACTTGTACCAATAGAATTTCTGCATGCTCCAAATGAAATAAATACTAAATATGTATTTATTTCATTTGGACAGAGAAAAGTTAAGGCAGAGATAGATACAGATAAATGTTTGGAATGTAATGAAATAATGGTTTCAAAAGACATAGCAGATGCTCTATATTTAAATTTAGAAGTAGAGTATCAGTTAAAATATGATAAAAATACAATAAGAATAGGACCTGTTATAGGACTTCTATTAGGCTTAAAAAAGAATGATATATCTAACAATTTACTCAAAAGAGCATTGAACTATACACTTTTATATAATAATATAAATGGGCTAATAGTGGTATTTAGTATTGAAGGGGTAGATTATGAAAATGGCATTATTGAAGGATACTTCTTTAACCCTAAATGTGAAAAAAGGCAATTACCATGGGGAAAAGGGGTATTCCCTATACCAAATTCAATATTCCAGAGGATTACATTAGATAAATATAACCAAAACAAATTAAAAAGTATAACCCAAAACTGCATTTTTAATTCATCCTATTTTAATAAATGGGAATTTTGGATCATGGTGTCAAGGTGTAGTTCCGTGAAATATAATATACCCTATACGAGGATTTTAAATTCCTTAGATGATGTGGATTTTATAATAAATAAATACGGCTCCTCCTATATAAAACCCATAAATGGAACATTGGCACAGGGTATATATAAAATAAATAAACATTTAAATACTTATTTATTTAAGAAAAAGAATAAAGCACAAAAGCTTTCTAGAAAACAAGCCAAAGAGTATATAAATAATACTATAAAAGATAAAAAATACATTGTACAACAACCAATAGAAGCTTTCACAATAGATGGCAGGCATATGGATTTTAGAGTAATCATGCAAAAGGATTATACTAAAGAATGGATGTGCACAGGTATAATATCTTTTACAGGAATAGAAGGGGATATATGTTCAAACTCGGGAGGAGAATTATTATTTGAATATGCTCTAGAGGGGCGGCTAAAATTATCTAGAGAAAGTACATTTATAATAAAGCAAAATATGATAGATATATGCAAAAAGATATGTAAAATACTTGATAGCAGTGGAGAAAATTATGGGGATCTTGGCTTTGATGTGGTATTAGATAAAAATTTAAGGGTATGGGTACTTGAAGTTAATAAAAGACAGTACCATAGTACACCACTTTGGGTGGGGGATATACAAACCTTTTATGCTGTAAAGACTAATCCGATTAAATATGCTGCCGCACTTGGCGGATTTACAATATATTAATTCTTCAGACTTCGATTTATAAACCGAAGTCTTTTTGCTGCTGCATATTATTAGTATTTACTAAGTGAATATTATTTTAAAGCCAATTGGAAAAAAATGTTTAGACAAATATTAAACAAAGAAATAGAATAGATAGAAAGAATAAAAAAAATGTATACTCCATTATATAATACCATATAGAAAGCATTTGGGAGAAAAGTCAAATGGGGTGATATTATTGAGGGATTTAAAAGAAAAAAGAGATTTTTTAATCATGATTGTCTCTATTTCTATACTATCCTGTATATCAGTTTTTGTTATGGTAGAGTTTTGGTGGCTAACTTTAAATACTATAGGTATGTTATTAATTGCTATATCAGTAATTAGCTTTATCCCTGGAGTATTAAAAGTTGATAGTTTCAAAAAAGCAAATATTCTGTTGGTATTTATAGGAGTAATGTGTGCCATCACAGCAATTTTCGTTATTGTACCTTCGAGGGTTTAGTATTTATGGTTTAGGATTTAGCTTATGTCTTTCATAAAATATTTGCTATGGCTTTAAAACATAGCTGCTTTAGTTTTAGTAAAGGTAAAATAAATGTATTAGCAAAAAGGGCATAGCCCTTTTTTTGTTTAATATACGTCAAAAAGGGAAAAACTTTAATAATCTCTTTTGGGCGGTGATATTTTGAACACATTATATTATTATTGGCTTACCACATCTAAGGGTATAGGCATTAAAAAAGCTAGGCAGATATTAGAATACTTTGGAGACATACAATCCGTATGGGAAGGGGGAATCAATGACCTTTTAAAAATTGGAAATATATCGAAACAAGTAGCAGAAAATCTTATAAAAAGAAGAGATAAGGGGCTGCTTTTAAAAGAAATAAATAATATAAAAGCAAAAAATATAGATATTATTTGTATAGAAGACGATTTATACCCTGAAAACCTAAAAAATATATATGATCCCCCTCTTATAATATATACTAAAGGAAATATAAAAAAGTGTAGAAAGTATATAGCCATAGTAGGATCAAGAAGGTGTTCTTTATATGGCAAAATGGTTGCAAGAAATATTTCTAAATTGTTATGCCAATATGATATAGGCATTGTAAGTGGAATGGCAAGAGGAATAGATACAGAGGCTCATTTAGGTGCCATAGATGGAAATGGATTTACAATTGCAGTATTAGGCAATGGGCCTGATATTGTCTATCCTCCTGAAAATATAAAAGTAATGCAGATGATAGAAAACACGGGAGCCATTATATCGGAATACCCTCCAGGGTATGAACCAACACCATATAATTTCCCTGCAAGAAATAGGATCATAAGTGGAATTTGCCATGGAATTTTAGTAGTAGAGGCTGGAGAGAAAAGTGGAGCACTTATAACAGCAAGTTATGCACTTGAGGAAGGAAGAGATGTTTTTGCTATTCCAGGAAACATTTTATCAGAAAGCAGTATTGGGACAAATAAGTTAATTAAAGATGGTGCAAAGACTGTAACAGATATAAGCGATATTTTATATGAGTTTGGAATTGACCTTAAGGAACAGATAAGTTCAAGTAATATAGAATTGAATCTTAGTACTAAGGAAAAAATGATTATAGATATTATAGGGAACTCTCCAATGCATATAGATGATTTAATAAAAAAGACCCAATTAAAAGTAAGTGAAATTAACTCACTCTTGACTTGTTTAGAGTTGAAAAAGATTATTAAAATAATACCTGGGAGGTATATTGCTAGAATAATCTAAATAAAACTGTTAAATATAGAACATTTTTGTTATAATACAATCTGTAAATTTGTATTAATAAAATTTGGGGGTGGAATTATGACACAGACACTTGTTATTGTGGAATCACCAGCTAAAGCAAAGACAATAACCAAGTTTCTTGGTAAAAACTACAAAGTTGAGGCCTCTATGGGACATGTACGAGATTTGCCTAAAAGCCAGATGGGCATTGATATAGATAATAATTATGAGCCTAAGTATATTACTATAAGAGGAAAAGGTAAAATTATTGAAAATATAAAAAAGCAGGCTAAAAAAAGTGATAAAATATTACTAGCTACTGACCCTGATAGGGAGGGCGAAGCAATATCTTGGCATCTTGCAAATATACTTGGTATTGATAAATCAAAAACTTGCAGAATAGAATTTCATGAAATTACAAAAGATGCAGTTAAAAACTCTATAAAAAATCCACGCCCAATAGATAATAATCTATTTTGTGCTCAACAAGCAAGAAGGGTTCTTGACAGGCTTGTGGGATATCAAATAAGCCCAATATTGTGGAGAAAAATTAAATGGGGTTTAAGTGCTGGAAGAGTTCAATCCGTGGCAGTTAAATTAATATGTGATAGAGAGGATGAAATAGAAAAGTTTGTCCCTGAAGAATATTGGACTATAACAGCAAAATTATCAAAGCAAAAATCTAGTAAAAGCTTTGATGCAAAATTCTATGGAAATATAAATGGAAAGATACAGATAAATAATGCTGATAGTGCAGACAAAATAGCGAGCGAGGTAGAAAATGGAGAGTTTATTGTACAAAAGATAAAAAAGGGTGAGAAGAAAAGGAACCCTGCTCCACCGTTTACCACAAGTACACTTCAGCAGGAGGCTTATAAAAGGCTTGGATTTAGTACAAAAAAGACTATGGTTCTAGCTCAGCAGTTATATGAAGGAATAGATATAGCAGGAGAAGGCAGTGTAGGACTCATTACTTATATGAGAACTGATTCAACAAAAATATCTAATGAAGCACAAGAAAAGACAAGAAAATTAATTGTGGAAAAGTACGGAGAGGAATATGTACCATCATCCCCTAGACAGTTTAAGTCAAAAAAAGGTGCCCAAGAAGCCCATGAGGCTATAAGGCCTACATCATCGACCAGAGAACCAGGAATAATAAAGGGATCTTTAAAAGGGGATCAATATAAACTGTATAAATTGATATATGATAGATTTATAGCAAGTCAGATGTCACAAGCTGTAATGAATACCGTATCAGTGGATATAATAAACAATGGATATATATTTAAGTCTGGCGGAAGCAATATAAAGTTCCCAGGGTTTATGGCTGTGTATTCATCTAGCGATAATGAAGAAGATCAAAATATAAAAATGCCTGAACTTTGTGAAAATGAAAGCCTAAAGACTAAAAAGATAGAGCACGATCAACACTTTACCCAACCTCCTTCAAGATTTACAGAGGCATCACTAGTTAAAACTCTTGAGGAAAATGGTATAGGAAGACCAAGCACGTATTCACCTATAATATCTACTATAATAGATAGGGAATATGTGGAGAGAGAAAATAAAACATTAAAGCCTACAGAGCTTGGAACCATTGTAAATGATATAATAAGTGAATACTTTAATACAATTGTAGATGTAGAATTTACTGCAAATATGGAAGATAGGCTAGACCAAATAGAAGAAGGAAAAATAGAATGGGTTACAGTGGTTGATGAATTCTACAAGTCATTTGCACCAGCACTTGAAAATGCAGAAAAGGAAATAGGCAAAATAACCATAGAAGAAGAGCCAGAGATTACAGATATAAAATGTGAATTATGCGGAAGATACATGGTTATAAAGAAGGGCAGGTATGGCAAGTTTTTAGCATGCCCAGGTTATCCTGAATGTAAAAATACAAAGCCAATATTAGAAAAATTAGATGTGGCATGCCCAAAATGTGGCTCAAACGTGGTTGTAAGGAGAACGAAAAAGGGCAGAAAGTTTTTTGGATGTAGCACATATCCTTCATGCAATTTTATGTCTTGGAATGAACCTACAAATAAGAGATGCATTAAATGCGGAAGCGTTATGGAAAAGAAATATTTAAAAGGTGGAAGTTATAAATTAGTTTGTGCTAATAAAGATTGTAAATATGAAGAAAAGCTGGAGACTAAAAACCCAGATGGTGACAAAAATGAATGAAACCGTTAAAATAATTGGAGCAGGCCTTGCAGGGAGCGAGGCTGCATATCAACTAGCTAAAAGGGGCATAAAGGTAGATTTATATGAAATGCGGCCTAATAAATATACTCCTGCTCATAAAACTGAAAATTTTGCTGAACTTGTATGCAGTAATTCATTAAGGTCAAATAGCCTAGAGAATGCAGTAGGTCTTCTAAAGCAGGAGATGCGTATGCTAGACTCTATTATAATGAGGTATGCAGATAAAACAGCTGTCCCTGCAGGAGGAGCTTTAGCCGTAGATAGGGAGTCATTTTCTAAAGGAATTACTGAGGAGATATCCTCTAATGAAAATATAAATATCCATAGGGAAGAAATCACGGACATTGACGTGGATGAATACACTATAATTGCTACTGGTCCTTTGACATCGGATTCTCTATCTAAGAGCATTAAATATATTACAAATAGCGAGTATTTATACTTTTATGATGCTGCAGCACCAATTGTGTCCTATGATTCTATTGATAAATCAAAGGTATATAAAGCATCAAGATATGGAAAAGGTGAGGATGATTATATTAATTGTCCAATGAATACAAAAAAAGAATATAATGAATTTGTTTCTGCTCTTAATAGTGCAGAGAGAGCAGAATTAAAATGCTTTGAGAATCAGGTAGTATTTGAAGGATGTATGCCCGTTGAAAAAATGGCACAGAGGGGCTCTGACACTCTTCGCTTTGGGCCATTAAAACCTGTTGGGCTTACTAACCCTTCAACAGGCAAAGAACCATATGCAGTTGTACAGCTTAGGCAAGATGATGCTGCAGGAACGCTATATAATATAGTAGGTTTTCAAACTAATCTAAAATGGGGTGAACAAAAAAGAGTATTCAGCATGATACCAGGTCTTGAGGATGCAGAATTTGTACGATATGGGGTTATGCATAGAAATACGTATATAAATTCGCCAAAACTTTTGCTTCCTACACTAAAAATGCGCAATTATAATAATATATTAATTGCAGGACAAATATCTGGTGTAGAAGGATATATAGAGTCTGCATCCATGGGACTTTTAGCAGGAATAAATATGGCTCGTACTATTTTGGGCGGGGAGGATATTATATTTCCTAAAGAAACTGCTATGGGTTCGTTAGCTTTATATATATCAAATGATGGTATTGAGCATTTCCAGCCAATGAATATTAATTTTGGTATAATGCCACAACTTGATGAGAAAATAAAGGATAAGAGGCTCAAAAATAGTAAGATATCTAAAAGAGCCATAAATACTTTAGAGAGTTTTATAAATATTAATGGAATTAACATTGTATAAGTTAGTTTGTTGTGTTATCATGTTTTAAATATAGAATTTTCAGTCTATATAGTTTTGTTGTGTTTGGAGGTGAAGGTATGTTCAGAGGTACTACGATTGTGGCCGTAAAGGTTGGGGATAAAGCAGCCATTGCAGGAGACGGCCAGGTTACATTTGGTGAAAACACTATTATGAAACATACCGCAAAAAAGGTTAGAAGAATTTATAACGATAAAGTTCTTATAGGTTTTGCGGGTTCTGTTGCAGATGCTTTAACTCTTTCTGAGAATTTTGAGGAGAAACTTGAGCAGCATAGCGGAAACCTGCAAAGGGCAGCCGTTGAATTAGCTCAAGATTGGAGATCCGACAAAGCAATGAAAAAGCTCGAAGCACTTATGATTGCTTTAAATGAAGATAATCTACTTATAATATCTGGAACTGGGGAAGTTATAGAGCCAGATGATGGTATAGCTGCCATAGGATCAGGAGGTATGTATGCATTATCTGCAGCAAGAGCCCTTAAAGAGAATACTAATCTAAGCCCTGAAGAGATAGTTTATAAATCTTTAAAGGTTGCTTCGTCTATATGTATTTATACAAATGATAATATTACGGTTGAAGGATTGTAAAGGGGTGGTATAATGGAGAGTTTAACTCCACGCCAAATAGTAAAAGAGTTAGATAAGTATGTAATAGGTCAAGATGAGGCTAAGAAAAGTGTTGCTGTTGCTCTTCGAAATAGGTATAGAAGAAGCAAAGTATCTAAAGAATATCAAGAAGATATATTGCCTAAAAACATCATAATGTCAGGGCCTACAGGAGTTGGGAAGACTGAAATAGCAAGGAGGCTTGCAAAGCTTGTTAATGCCCCCTTTATTAAAGTTGAGGCAACAAAATTTACTGAAGTTGGATATGTTGGCCGTGATGTTGAATCAATTATAAGAGACCTTGTTGAAGAGTCTATTAGGCTTGTTAAAGCTGAAAAAGTAAATTATGTAAAAGATCAAGCTAGAGCACTTGCAGAGGAGAGAATAATAGATATTATGGTACCTAAAAAGCAAAAGAACTATAATATTAAAAATCCATTTGATGTTATTTTCAATTCCCAACAAGAAGAAAATGAAGATGAAACCTATGAAAATGAAGATGAAAAAAATGAGGTTGAATTAAAAAGAGCAGATGCTAGGGAAAAACTTAGAGACGGATCTATAGAAGATATGTACATCGAAATAGAGGTAGAAGAGAAAAATACATCTACAATAGAAATGTTTTCAGGTTCTTACAATGAAGAAATGAATGTTAATATGCAGGATATGTTTGGGGGAATATTCCCAAAGAAAACAAAGGGTAAAAGGGTTACCATTGAAACAGCAAGGCGTATTTTTGAAGCTGAAGAAGCACAAAAGCTCATAGATATGGATGATGTTACTGAAGAAGCCATTAAAAGGGCTGAACAAAGCGGGATAGTTTTTATAGATGAGATAGATAAGATAGCAGGCAGAAGTGCGGGAAGCGGGCCTGATGTGTCAAGAGAAGGAGTACAAAGGGATATACTTCCAATCGTAGAAGGCAGCACCGTAATTACAAAGTATGGCCCTGTAAATACTGATCATATACTATTTATTGCAGCAGGAGCATTCCATGTGGCTAAGATAACAGATCTTATACCTGAATTACAAGGGAGATTTCCAGTAAAGGTTGAACTTAAGAGTTTAACTAAGGAAGACTTTAAAAAGATACTTACAGAGCCCAAAAATGCTATAATAAAACAGTATGTAATGCTTCTTGAGACTGAAGGAATAGAAATAAACTTTACTGATGATGCTATTGATGAAATTGCAAATGCAGCTTTTTTAATAAATGAACAGACAGAAAATATTGGCGCAAGAAGGCTGCATACAATACTTGAAAAACTACTTGAAGATATATCATTCAACGCTCCAGAGTCTGATCAAAAGGTATACAATATTGATAGACTATATGTACAAGATAAATTATCTTCAACAGTAAAAAATAAAGATTTATCAAAATATATTATATAAAACGTGATAGGAGGAAATTAGATATATGAAAACACTTCTTGAAAAGACAAGAATGCTGAATAAAGTGTTACAAAAATCAGGAGCACAATCAGTTTCGTTTCGTGAAATTTGTGTACTATTAAGTGACATGTTAAAATGTAATGTTTATGTTGTAAGCAAAAAAGGTGATATACTTGGGTATAATTTTTCAGACGATTTTGAGTGTGAAATTGTAGATGAAAAGATTATAAAGGAAATGAAATTTCCGGAAAACTATAACAAGGTATTACTTGATATGGATGAAACAAATGCTAATATGTTAACAGATGGAACTTGCGTTTTTACTAAAGATGATGAATGCAAAATGAAGGATAAGTATTCTACTGTAGTACCCATAAATGGCGGCAGAGAGAGACTTGGAACCATGGTTGTAGCAAGAAAAGGCAAAGAATTTACAGAGGAAGATTTAGTTATTGCAGAATATGGTGCAACAATTATGGGAATGGAGGTACTTAGAGCAAAAACAGATGAAATAGAGGAAGAGGAAAGAAAGAAGGCCGTTGTAAAGCTTGCAATAGGAACATTGTCATACTCTGAACTTGAAGCTGTTGAACATATATTTAATGAATTAGATGGTGATGAGGGACTTCTTGTAGCAAGTAAGATAGCTGATAAGGTTGGGATTACAAGATCAGTAATAGTAAATGCCTTAAGGAAGTTTGAAAGTGCTGGAGTAATTGAATCTCGCTCTCTTGGAATGAAGGGAACCCATATAAAGATATTAAATGACCAGCTTTTAAATGAATTGCAAAAGGCAAAATAATGCTCGCTAAACGAGCATTTTAATTTTTGCTTAAATAGTGTATAAAAATAATGTTGAAGTTAAAAATAAGTTATGATATACTACTATGGTGAGTAAAATACACACATTTCATAATCTCTAAAAAGGTGCCTATATAGGTGTTTTAGAGAGATGAGTGAAATGGAGGAAAAAACCTAGGAGGTGAATTATTAATGAGTGTTATATCAATGAAACAATTACTTGAAGCAGGAGTTCATTTTGGACATCAGACAAGAAGATGGAATCCTAAAATGGCTGAATATATCTTCACAGAAAGAAATGGTATATATATCATAGACCTTCAAAAGACTGTAAAAAAGGTTGAAGAAGCATATGATTTTATAAGATCCGTTTCTGAAGAAGGTAAAGATGTTCTTTTTGTAGGTACTAAAAAGCAGGCTCAAGAGTCTATACAAGAAGAAGCTATTAGGTGTAACATGTATTATGTAAATCAAAGATGGCTTGGTGGTATGCTTACTAACTTTAATACCATAAAGACAAGAATAGCAAGATTAAACGAGCTTGAAAAGATGGAAGAGGAAGGAACATTTGACTTGCTTCCTAAGAAAGAAGTTATCAAGCTAAAGGCTGAGCAAGAAAAGCTCCAAAAGAATCTTGGCGGAATTAAAGAGATGAAAGGTATTCCAGGAGCACTTTTCGTTGTTGATCCAAGAAAAGAAAGAACTGCTATACTAGAAGCTAAGATACTTGGGATTCCCGTTGTAGCTATTGTTGACACAAACTGTGATCCAGAAGAAGTTGACTATGTTATACCAGGGAATGATGATGCTATAAGAGCGGTTAAGCTTATAACATCAAAAATGGCGGACGCTGTACTTGAAGGACGCCAGGGAGAGCAGATGGCAGAGTAAATACAAAGTAAGGGTTAAACGAGGATAAAGGGGTTTCCCTTGCTTCGGCCCTTACTTTTTTATACTGAATAAAAATATATGGTTTATAAAAACTCTAAAAACATTAATTGAAGGAGGATAAATACATGACTATAAGTGCAGGAATGGTTAAAGAACTCAGGGAAATGACTGGCGCTGGTATGATGAACTGCAAGAAAGCATTGACAGCTGCAGATGGTGACATGGAAAAAGCTGTAGAGATATTAAGGGAAAAAGGACTTTCAGCAGCAGCTAAAAAGGCTAGCAGAGTTGCATCTGAAGGCATAGTAGAGACATATATATCTGAAGATGGAAAATCTGGTGCCATAGCAGAAATAAATTGTGAAACAGATTTTGTAAGCAAGAATAATGATTATATTCTTTTTACAAAAAATATTGCAAAGCAGGCTGCTTTATCTAAGGCAATAAATGTTGACGAATTATTAGACGAAAAGTATATTGCAGGAGATGGAACGGTTAGAGATGCTTTAACAGCTCTTATTGCAAAAATAGGAGAAAATATGAATGTAAGAAGATTTGAAAGATTTACAAAAGATGGAGAAGGTATACTTAAAGATTACATACATGGTGATGGAAGAATTGGCGTTATGGTGTACCTAAAATCTGATAAAGAAGTAGAACTTGATGAATTAGCAAAGGATATTGCTATGCAGGTTGCAGCTGTAAATCCTCTTTACAATACAAGGGAGGATGTACCAGGGGATGTTATTGAGAAAGAAAAAGAGATAAATAAGACTCAAGCAATTAATGAGGGAAAACCAGAAAACATTGCAGAAAAGATGGTTAAAGGCAGAATAGAAAAGTACTACAAAGAAGTATGCTTAAATGAGCAGGTTTGGATAAAAGATGGAGATTATACAATCAAAAAGCTTTTACAAGAGAAATCAAAAGAAACTGGAGCAAAAATAAAAATCGAGAAGTTTGTAAGATTTGAAAAAGGCGAAGGCATAGAAAAGAAAACTGAAGATTTTGCAGCAGAGGTTCAAGCCCAAATGAAACAAGCTTGATAGCAAACTCCTCGCAATGTATTGATGGAATTAGGAAATTTACTCAATTAAAAGAGGACACAAATGTGTTCTCTTTTTTTAAAAACAAGCCGCCCTAACATTAGGTCGTGTTTTAGTATGAGTATAGTGTTGATGTCAGAATGTGTTAAATTTACTTTTGCAGCGACTTAAAACAGTACTGATGTCAGGGTATGTTGATTTACTGTAGCAGTGATTGAGACAGTACTGCTGTCAGGATATATTGAATTTACTTTTTGCAGCGACTTAAATGCCCACTTTTATCAACTTTACTTACTTTGGAAAAAGTGGGCATTTCGGAGCAGCAAAAAGTCAATTCAACATATCCGATTTGAAAGCCAACAGTTACTTAAAACATTAAAATATGGAGGTGTCGGGATAATGGTTAAGTATAGAAGGATAATGCTTAAGTTAAGCGGAGAAGCCCTTGCGGGAGATAAAGGACAAGGTATTGATTTTGATACTGTAAATATAATAGCAGAACAGATTAAAAAGGTTGTAGAAATGGGTGTTGGAGTTGGAATTGTTGTAGGAGCAGGAAATATCTGGCGTGGAAGAAGTGGTGCAGGTATGGATAGGACTACGGCAGATTATATGGGAATGCTTGCCACTGTTATAAATGCATTAGCATTGCAGGATTCTCTTGAAAATATGGGCGTTGATACTAGAGTTCAAACGGCTATTGAGATGAGAGAAGTTGCAGAACCTTTTATAAGAAGAAGGGCTATGCGTCATCTTGAAAAAGCTAGGGTTGTTATTTTTGGTGCAGGAACTGGAAACCCATACTTTTCGACAGATACCACTGCAGCTTTAAGGGCTGCTGAAATTGAAGCAGATGTTATACTTCTTGCAAAAAATGTTGACGGAGTATATGATTCTGACCCGAAAAAAAATACAAATGCTAAAAAGTATGATAAACTAAGTTATATGGAAGTACTTGATAATGGGCTTGGGGTAATGGATTCTACGGCAACATCCCTTTGTATGGATAATAATATACCTATAATTGTATTTGGACTTAACAATCCTGACAATATTATTAAAGTACTTAATGGAGAAAAGATTGGTACCTATGTTGGTAACAATTAAATACATTACAAATTAATTTTTTATGGAGGAGGAAAACAAATGGTTAGCGAAGTTCAAAAATCATCAGAAGAGAAAATGAGTAAAACTGTATCTCTTCTCAAAAAGGAATTATCTTCTTTAAAAGCTGGAAGAGCAAACCCCTCAATACTCGATAAGATAGTTATTGATTATTATGGAACACCGACCCCCATTAATCAGCTTGCTAATATTTCTGCACCAGAGCCAAGACTGCTTACAATTCAGCCTTGGGATTCAAAGACACTTAAGAACATAGAAAAAGAAATATTAAAATCGGATCTTGGACTAAACCCTACAAATGATGGTAAAATGATAAGACTTAGCATACCTGAACTTACAGAGGAAACAAGAAAGAATATTGTTAAGACTATTAAAAAGCAAGGTGAAGAAGCAAAAATTGCTGTAAGATCTGTAAGAAGAGAAGCAAACGATAAAATAAAAGCTTTAAAAAAGGATGGAGATTTAGCAGAAGACCAAGCTAAAAAAGAGGAAGAAGATATGCAAAAACTTACAGATAAATTCATAGAAGATATAGATAAAGTGGTAGCAAACAAAGAAAAAGAAGTAATGGAGATATAAAATGATTCCTGATATAATAGGTTACAACATTAATGATGGTTTATATATGCTAAAACAAAATGGCTTTAGCCTAGATGATATAGTTCTACACGAATACATGTCGCCCAAAATGGATATAATAGGAAATGATTTAAGAATATTAAAGGCAGAACAAATCAATAGCAAAATAATATTAACCATAAGTTACTTTTAACCCCTCTCTTATGAGGGGCTTTTTATGAAGTGGGAGTGGAGCCATGGGTATCTTTACAAGAAAAAATAAAAAAGATGATGATTTATTAAGCAAAATAAATATGAAAAAAATACCGAAACATATAGCTATAATAATGGATGGAAACGGGAGATGGGCTAAGAAAAGAAATCTCCCCCGTACTCTAGGTCATGCAGCAGGAGTAGAAGCCTTGCGTGATATTGTAAAAGCATCATCTCAAATAGGGGTAAAGGTTTTAACTCTTTATGCATTTTCTACTGAGAATTGGAAGAGGCCTAAAAATGAAGTAAATGCACTGATGAATTTGTTAGTTGAATACTTAAAAAAAGAAGTAGATGAATTACACCAAGAGAATGTTAAAATAATAACTATTGGAGATATAACAAAATTACAGCTAAAATGTCAAAACGAGCTAAATAAAGCTTGTGAAAAGACGAAAAATAACTCAGGCTTAATACTTAATCTTGCACTGAACTATGGTGGCAGATCAGAAATAGTGGAAATGGTAAAAACCATTTCTGAGGGAGTAAAGATAGGCAAGATAGAATTAGATGAAATAGATGAAAATATGGTGTCTAACAATTTATACACTAAGGGGTTACCAGATCCTGATTTAATAATTAGACCAAGTGGTGAACTTAGAATAAGTAACTTCCTATTATGGCAGTGTGCTTACTCAGAGTTTTGGTTTTCAGATATTTATTGGCCAGATTTTAAAAAGAATAATCTTTATAAAGCCATAATTGATTATCAGGGCAGAGATAGAAGGTTTGGTGGTATAAGAAAATAAAAGGGAGTGTTTTATATGACTAAAAGGGTTATTAGCGCATTAGTTGCATTACCATTATTGTTTTTGGCTGTATTAATAAATAAGGATATATTTTTTGTGTCTTTAGTGTTTCTTACTTTAGTGGGACTGCATGAATATTTTGCGGCCGTTGATAATAGTGGCTATAAGACAATTAAAGTATTAGGCTTTTCTTTTGGACTTGCCCTTCTTTTATTAGTATTTTTAAATGGTAATTTGAACTTTTTTGCCCTTTTTATTACTATAGCCCTAATTTCATTATATATAACAATGGTATTTAACAAAAAATATAACCTTTTTGGAGTAGCAGCAACCATTGTAGGAATAATATATATACCTTTATTTTTTTCTTATCTTTATCTTATTAGGGCAATACCAGATAAAGGAGTATACCTTATATGGTTTGTCTTTATTTTAGCATTTTTTACTGATACATTTGCTTATTTTACGGGTATTGCTTTTGGTAAAACAAAACTCTGTCCCACGGTAAGCCCTAAAAAGACTGTGGAAGGATCAATAGGAGGAATAATTGGTGCCACTGTAGGAACAATTGTGTATGGGCTTATATTAAATAAAATTGGGATTATTGATATATCGCTTATTAGACTATTATTACTAGGAATTATAGGCAGTGTTATATCTCAATTTGGCGATTTATCAGCTTCATCTATAAAAAGGTTTGTAAATATAAAAGATTATGGCAAAATAATGCCAGGACATGGAGGAGTACTTGATAGGTTTGATAGCATAATTTTTGTAGCACCTTTAATATACTATTATATATTATATATTTTATTATAGGTGGTTGCATGGTATACAGAAAGGCTATTATTAAAACCATTATAGCAAGTATTACCATATATGTTGTTTTAAAAATATCATGTAATTATCTATCTCCTTTTTTGCTAGCTATATTAATAAGCATTATTATTGAACCAGTAATAAAGATATTTATGGATAAACTATGTATAGGCAGGAAGTTATCCATAATAATTGCTTTATTACTTTTTTGTTTTATTTTATTTATAATATTATATTATGCTATAAAATACATATATAAAGAAACACTTACACTAGTAAAAAATGCGCCTTATTTCTATGGTATCATTGATACTGCAATTAAAAAGATATCAACGTTTTTAAAAAACAATTTTAATGTATCAATAGATTATATTGATATGTCTTCATTTAATATAGAAAAAATAATAATGAAGGCTTTAAGCTTTATATATAGTTTTAGAGGTAGGATTGCAGATATTATATATTCAATCCCTGAGATTAGTATATTTATAACATTTAGCTTCTTTGCAGCTTTTTTTATTAGTAGAGACAAAAATATTATTATTAATATAATTAACAAATACATGCCTTATACATTTGTTAATATTGCAGATAATTTATATAAATCCATAATAAAAGTCATAAAGACTCAATGCGTATTAATTTCAATAAGCACTGCCATGTCTATAATAGGATTTATGATACTTGGGGTGGAGTATGCTTTTTCTATAGGCCTAATATGCGGTGCTCTTGACATATTGCCTCTTATAGGGCCTGGGATGGTATTTATACCTTGGAGTTTTTATAATATTATTATGGGTAAACGTTATTTTGGGGTAGCATTATTATGCCTTTATATTATAATTGTAGTTATTAGACAAATTCTTGAGACAAAATTTATAAGCGGCAGGCTTGAGATACATCCGCTATTTACTCTGTTGTCTATATATATAGGAATTGAGTTTTTTGGTGTATTAGGAGCCTTAATAGGCCCTATTATGGTGATGATTATCAAACAAATATATTTAATTTATGTTAGGAGCTAAACTTTTATGAAGAATATATCTATTTTAGGATCAACTGGTTCTATAGGAACACAGGCACTTGATGTAATTAGAAATAATAGAGATGAATTTAGAGTAGTGGGTCTTAGTACAAATAAAAATATTGATTTATTGTATGAGCAGATAAATGAATTTAAGCCTTTATATGTTGCAGCTATGGATGATACATCTTGCGATTTACTAAAAGCCAAACTTATTGGAAAGAATATTCAAGTATACTCTGGAATTGATGGACTATCAAAAATAGCAGAAAGCAATGAGACAGATATTCTTTTAACTGCAGTTGTAGGAATGGTTGGGCTTATACCTACGTTAAAAGCTATAGAAAAAGAAAAGACAATAGCTCTTGCAAATAAGGAAACACTTGTATCAGGAGGATATGTTATAAATGAGGCATTAAAGAGGCATAATTCCACTATAATACCTGTTGATAGTGAACACTGCGCAATACATCAATGCCTTTCATGCTCAGAAGATTATAATGGCCTTGATGTAAACAAATTAATTATTACAGCATCTGGGGGGCCTTTTAGAGGGAAAAAGAAGGATGAACTATTAAATGTAACACCTGAAATGGCATTAAAGCATCCAAACTGGAATATGGGAAAGAAAATTTCTATTGATTCTGCAACACTTATGAATAAAGGCCTTGAGGTTATTGAGGCTCATTGGCTTTTTAATATGGATTTTGACAAAATAGATGTGATTGTACACCCTCAGAGTATTATACATTCTATGGTAGAATATATTGATGGAGCAATTATTGCACAACTTGGTGTTGCAGATATGAGGACTCCTATATTATATGCTCTGTCTTATCCTAAAAGATTAAAAACTAATATAGAGCATCTAGATCTTTTAAAGAACAGGAACCTAACCTTTGAGGAGCCAGATATAGAAACCTTTAGATGCTTGCATCTTGCATATGAGGCAGGAAAAGTCGGAGGAACAATGCCTTCAGTATTAAATGCAGCTAATGAAGCCTGCGTAGATTTATTTTTGAAAGGTACTATTAAATTTACTGAAATACCATATATTATAGAGGATACCATGATGAAGCACAAAAATGTATTATATCCTAATCTTGATGATATAATAGAGGCAGATAAACAGACAAGACAACAAGTATATAAAGGTTTGAGGTGGTAAAAATATGGTTACTGCGTTAGCGGTTCTATTTGTATTTGGATTATTAATAATAGGTCATGAATTTGGACATTTTATAATAGCTAAAATATCAGGTGTAAAGGTTATGGAGTTTTCATTTGGTATGGGTCCAGCTTTGCTTAAGTTTGGAAAGGGAGAAACGGAATATGCATGGAGAGCATTTCCTATAGGTGGATTTGTTAGAATGCTTGGGGAAGAAGAGGAAGATAATGATCCAAGATCATTTAGCATGAAACCTACACCAGTTAAAATGGCAATTATTGCTGCAGGCCCTATTATGAATATGATTATAGCTATAATAATATTTGCTATTATTTCCATGTCTGCAGGCTATTTAAAGCCAGTAGTAAGTGACTATGCAAAGCCTGTAAAGATTGAAGATGTAGAAACCTACCCTGCAAAAGAAGCAGGCGTTATGGTAGGAGATAAAATAGTAAAAGCAAATGGTAAGACAATTCATATTTACGATGATTTTTTGATGTTTATGATGAAAAACGGGGGAACCCCTTTTGATTTAACCGTAAACAGGGGAGGAAAAGATGTAGATTTAAAAGTAAATCCTGTATATAGTAAAGAGGATGGAAGATATTTAGTTGGCATAATGGTAACGCCAGAGAAGGCAGGCTTATTAGAAGGACTTCAATATGGCGCTTTAAAGTCTTGGACACTTGTTAAGGAAATGGGGGGCTTTTTTAAAGACCTAGCAGCTGGTAAAGCTTCCTCAGATGATGTAAGTGGCCCTGTTGGAATAATAAAGATTACGGGTGATGTTGCACATCAAGGTTTTGGTAGTTTGCTCATGTTTACTGCATTTTTAAGTGTAAACCTTGCTGTAATGAACCTAATACCATTCCCAGCATTAGATGGAGGATGGTTATTGATACTTATAATTGAAGGAATAAGAAGGAAAAAGCTTGACCCTGATAAAATTGGAGTTCTAAATTTTATTGGCTTTGCATTTCTTATGATTTTAGTTGTAATTGTTACTTTTAAAGATGTTGCTAGACTCAATATATTTTAGATGGTGATTAAATGGAGAGGAAAAAAACAAAAAAGATTAAGCTAGGAAACATTTATGTTGGGGGAGATAGCCCAATAACCGTACAATCTATGACAAATACTGATACAAGGGATGCTATATCCACTATAAATCAGATAAATAGGCTTGAAGAAGCAAAATGTGACATAATAAGAATAGCTGTTCCAGATATGGAAGCTGCAGGGGTTATAAAGGAAATTAAGGCAAAGGTAAAAATACCTATTGTTGCAGATATACATTATGACTATAGACTTGCATTAAAGTCTATAGAAAATGGTGTGGATGCGGTAAGAATAAATCCAGGGAATATAGGAAGCCAAGAAAAAGTAAAAGCGGTAGTGGATGCTGCAAAATATAATGGAGTACCAATAAGGATAGGTGTAAATTCAGGTTCTCTAGATAAAAGGCTTCTAGAAAAGTATAACCATGTAAGTTCTAAAGCCCTTGTTGAAAGTGCAATGGAGCATGTCAAAATATTGGAAGGCCTGAACTTTTTCGATATAGCCATATCCATAAAATCATCAGATGTGGTTATGATGATAGAATCTTATAGGCTTATATCTGAAACGGTTGATTATCCCCTTCACCTTGGGGTTACTGAGGCAGGCCCTATAATGAAAGGAACCATAAAATCCTCAATTGGAATAGGGACGCTTTTAGCGGAAGGTATAGGAGACACTATAAGGGTTTCTTTAACAGGTGATCCCATAGAAGAGGTTAAAGTAGGAAGAGAAATATTAAAATCTATGGGTTATATAAAAGAAGGAATAGATATTGTATCATGCCCAACCTGTGGAAGGTGTCAAATAGATTTATTCAGCATAGTTAATCAGGCTGAGGAAAGATTAAAAGGTAATAATAAAAATATAAAAATAGCTATTATGGGCTGTGCAGTAAATGGCCCGGGAGAGGCTAGAGAGGCAGACATTGGAATTGCGGGAGGCAAAGGGGAAGGCCTCATCTTCAAAAAAGGAAAAATAATTAAAAAAGTACCTGAAGATAAACTACTAGATGAGCTTATCCGCGAAATTGATAAAATCTAATATTATTATAAAATAAGGGGAAAATAGAACGGGGCTTAATTTAAGTCTTTCTGTTCTATTTTTTGGTAAGCATATAACCATCGGAGGTTGAGATATGAGCAAAAATTTAATAGATTTATTATCTACTGATAATGTAGAAAATAAATTCATATCTGCAATTAAGGATATAAAAATAGAAAAGGTAATTGCAAAAAAGGAAGAAAAGGAATGGAACATTTATTTAAAATCAGAAAACTACATAGATCAAAATACTGTAGACTATGTTAAAAAAACCTTAAATAAGAAGTATGATTTAGCTAATAAAATAAGAATAATCCCACCAGAGGGTAATATACAAAATTCAAATAAAGATAATAAAATAACCCTTGAATATATAGATAATAACTATATGGACAATATAATTAGCTATTTATCAGATAAGATTCCTTTTATAGGGGGATGGATTAGGAACTCTAAAAGAACAATAAAAGGGGACAGATATATATTCACATTTTGCAATAGCTTTGGAACTGAATTTTTAAAATCAAAGCGTTTTGAAGAATTATTAGAGGAACATATATATAATAATTATGGGGTAAAAGCCAAAGTAGGGCTTGAGTGTAAAAATGAAGAAGAAAACAATGAAAAGTATCTTGACGAAAAGGAATCTGAAGACATTAAAATGGTATCAGAGCTTATAACTAATCCTCCAGATATAAATAATAACTCATCCTTAGTAAAAGAAAATAGTAAAAGCTCATACATAATTGGAAAAAGGGTTGATGCAGGGATTACTTCTATTAGTGAAATAAATGAGCTCTCAGGTAAAGTAACTATAGAGGGAGATGCTTTCAGTTCTAAAATTATAGAAACTAAATCAGGAAGAACAATAGTATGCTTTAATGTAACAGACTATGATAACTCTATAACAGTTAAAGTCTTTCCCAATGAAAAAGAAAGCGATTCTGTAAAACTTAGAATAAAAGACGGTTCACACTTTATAGTAAGGGGAGAAGCATCCTTTGACAAATATGCAAGAGAAGTAGTCCTATTAGGGTCAGATATATTAGAAACGCAAGCTCTCATAAGGGAAGATAAATCTAAAGAAAAGCGTGTTGAATTACATCTTCATACACAAATGAGCTCCATGGATGGATTAACACCTGCAAAAGATTTAGTTAAAATGGCTGCAAAATGGGGTCATAAAGCTATAGCCATAACAGACCATGGAGTTGTACAAGCTTTTCCAGAAGCTGCTGTAACGGCCAAAAAATATGGTATCAAGGTAATATATGGAGTGGAGGCATACTTAGTTTATGATAGTGAGCCCATAGTAGAAAGTGCAGATGAATCATCTATTGATAATGAATATGTAGCCTTAGATATTGAAACTACAGGACTTTCAAACACAGTAGATAGGATAACTGAAATAGGTGCAGTAAGGATAAAGGGCGGAGAAGTTGTTGATAGATTCAATGAATTGATCAATCCTGAGATACCAATACCTGAAAAAATAATTAACCTAACAGGTATAACAAATGAAATGGTAAATGATAAGCCTACAATAGATGAAGTCTTGCCTAGGTTTATTGAATTTATAAAGGATAGTCCCCTAGTTGCCCATAATGCTAAATTTGATATGGGTTTCATTAAAAGAAATGCAAATAAGATGGGTTACCCTGTAAACAATATTGTAATAGATACACTGGTATTGTCACGTATACTTTTTCCAAAGCTTAAAAAGTATAAGCTAGATGTAGTGGCAAAGCATCTTAATGTTAGCCTTGAAAATCACCATAGGGCAGAGGATGATGCCCTATGTGCGGGACTTATATATTCAAAATGTATTGATATGTTAAAAGAAAAAGGAGCAAACACCCTCTCCGATATAAACACTATTTTTGCAGGAAAACAGGATATAAAGAAGATGAATACGTATCATACTGTTATTCTTGTAAAAAACTATGAAGGACTTTTAAATCTTTATAAATTAATTTCTATGGCCCATTTAGATTATTATTATAGAAAGCCTAGAATACCTAAAAGCCTATTAGAACAATATAGAGAAGGGCTAATTATAGGTTCAGGATGTGAGGCGGGGCTATTATTTAGAGAGATTTTAAAAGGAGCAGATGATAACGAAATAAAAGATATTGTAAGATTTTACGACTATCTTGAAATACAGCCAATAGGCAATAATGAATTCTTAGTAAGAAACAATACGGTAGACAATGACGAATCTCTAAGGAATATAAATAGAGAGATAGTTAAACTTGGGAAAAAGTACAATAAGCCTGTAGTAGCAACTGGCGATGTACATTTTTTAAATCCTAAAGATGAGGTTTACAGGCGTATACTTATGGCTGGCCAAGGGTATGAAGATGCCGACTTTCAAGCACCTCTTTACTTTAAAACCACAAATGAGATGCTTGAGGAGTTTTCCTATCTTGGAGAGGATACAGCCTATGAGGTTGTAGTAAAGAATACTAATATAATAGCTGACATGGTTGATGATATAAAGCCAATACCTGATGAGACATTCCCTCCTAAAATTGATGGGGCTGAAGAGGATATAAGGAATATGACATTAAATAGGGCTCATGAAATATATGGTGATACTTTGCCAGATATAGTCCATGAGAGGCTTGAGAAGGAATTAAGCTCTATAATAAATAATGGATATGCAGTGCTCTATTTAATTGCTCAAAAGTTAGTTTATAAATCTGTAAGTGATGGCTATCTAGTAGGCTCTAGGGGCTCTGTTGGTTCATCTTTCGTAGCAACAATGTGTGGTATTACTGAGGTAAACCCTTTGCCACCTCATTATGTATGCCCAAATTGTAAACATTCTGAGTTTATTACGGATGGATCTTTTGGCTCTGGTGCTGATATGCCTGATAAATACTGCCCTAATTGTAATACTAAAATGAAAAAGGATGGCCATGACATACCTTTTGAGGTATTCCTTGGTTTTGAAGGAGATAAGGAACCAGATATAGACTTAAACTTTTCAGGAGAATATCAGCCAAATGCCCATAAGTATACGGAGGAGCTGTTCGGAAAGGGTCATGTATTTAGGGCTGGTACTATAGGAACTATAGCAGAAAAAACTGCATATGGCTTTGTAAAGAAGTATTTAGAATCAAGACAAATGGTTGTATCCCAAGCTGAGATAGATAGATTAACTATAGGATGTACTGGCGTAAAAAGAACTACTGGGCAGCATCCTGGCGGGGTTATGGTTGTACCAAGGGATAATGAGATATATCAGTTTACTCCAATACAGCATCCCGCAGATGATTCTAAATCAGAAATTATAACCACCCATTTTGATTATCATTCAATAAGCGGAAGGCTTTTAAAGCTTGATATACTTGGCCATGATGATCCTACAATAATAAGGATGCTTCAAGATTTAACTGGTATTGATCCAACTAAAATACCTCTTGGGGATGAAAAGGTTATGAGCCTTTTTACTTCTCCTAAGGCTCTAGGCGTAACAAAGGAAGATATAAATTGCGAAGTCGGGACTTTAGGCCTGCCTGAGTTTGGAACAAAGTTTGTAAGACAAATGCTTGTAGATACACAACCTAAAACCTTTGCAGAACTAGTAAGAATAAGCGGACTGTCTCATGGTACAGATGTATGGCTAAATAATGCTCAAAGTTTAATAAAGGATGGTACGGCAACCTTAAATGAAGTTATATCTACAAGAGATGATATAATGCTTTACCTCATTCAAAAGGGTGTTAAGCCAAAGCTCTCCTTTACTATAATGGAGAAGGTTAGAAAAGGTAAAGGGCTTAAAGAAGAGGATATAGCTGAAATGAAAAACAACAATGTGCCTGATTGGTATATAGAATCATGTAAAAAGATAAAATACATGTTTCCAAAAGGTCATGCTGTGGCTTATGTTATGATGGCAGTAAGAATTGCTTATTTTAAAGTATATTATCCATTAGCGTATTATGCAGCATATTTTACTGTACGTGCAGATGAATTTGATGCTAATATTGTAATTAACGATGAGAAAACCATAAGAGGCAAGATTAAACAAATAGAGAGCCTTGGAAATGGTGCAACACAAAAGGACAAAGGGCTGCTTACTGTTCTTGAAATAGTACTTGAGATGAAAAAGAGAGGGCTTAATTTCCACAAAGTTGATATATATGAATCTGATCCAGTAAAGTTTTTAATAAAGGATAATGCACTTTTACCTCCCCTAAATAGCCTACAAGGGCTTGGGGATACTGCTGCAAAAAGTATTGCAAAGGAGAGAGTGTGTGGCAAGTTTATATCCATGGAGGATTTAAGGGATAGGGCAAAGGTATCTAAGACGGTTATTGAGATATTAAAGGATCATGGCTGCTTAAATGGTATACCAGAAAGCAATCAGCTAACCTTATTTTAAACTTGTAAAGTAAGTAGTCAAGTGGTATAATTACACTGTATTTGACGAGAATATTTTTATCACATTTAAAAAGAGTGGGTTATGCCCACTCTTTAATATTACCATTATGAAATTATGAGTAGAGCATGGATTTCAATAAACTTACAATGAATACTAATAAATATATATATGAGCATAATATATGTAAAAAACTAAGTACATATAAAACAATAAAGGAATAAAAAAATAAAAGGGCGAAAAAGTAAAAGGAGGAGCTTTATGGCTAAAAGAAAAGTTGAAGAAGTTGTAGAAGAGATGGTGAGGCCAATTACAGAGGCCTTGTCTTTAGAACTTATTGATGTAGAGTATAAAAAAGAAGGCAAAAATTATGTACTCAGAATAATAATTGATAAACCAAATGGAATAACTATAGACGATTGTGAGAACGTAAGCAGAGAGGTAGATCAAAAACTTGATGAATTAGACCCTATAGAAAATAGCTATAATTTAGAAGTTCAATCACCTGGCGAAATGAGTTTAAAAAAGGACAGGGAATTTGAATATTTTAAAGGAAGAGAAGTTGAAGTTAAATTATATGAGGCCATTGATGGTAAGAAAACATTTGAAGGTGTATTATTAGGCCTTTTTGATGGCATTGTAAAAATTAAGTCCTTAAGTGGTGATGTTTTAGAATTTTCAAAAGAATGTACTGCCAATGTTAAGTTAAAAATTAGATTTTAAGGGGGAACGGATAATGAATGGAGATTTTAATGAGGCAGTTTTGCAGATAGGCAAAGAGAAGGGTATTGATAAAGCAGTGCTTATAGACGCTCTTGAAGCTGCTCTTATCTCTGCATATAAGAAAAATTTTGGCTCAGCTCAAAATGTAAAAATAACAATAAACGATGAAACAGGCGAAGTACATGTATATGCGCAAAAGAAGGTAGTTGATGTTGTAGAAGATGATTTACTCGAAATAAACATAGATAGCGCAAAAGAGATTAGTAAAAAGTATCAAATAGATGATATAGTAGATATTGAAGTTACACCCAAAAAGTTTGGAAGAATTGCGGCTCAGACTGCTAAACAGGTTGTAGTTCAAAAGATAAGGGAAGCAGAAAGAGGCATAATATACGATGAATTTGTGAGCAAAGAAAGTGACCTAATAAACGGTATTGTGCAAAGAAAAGATAAGCAAAATGTATATATAGATCTAGGCAAAACAGAGGCAGTACTTGGACTTAGCGAGCAGATGCCTGGGGAAACATATAATTTTGGAGATAGACTTAAGCTATATATAGTAGAGGTTAAAAAAACCACTAAAGGACCACAAATTATAGTATCAAGAACACATCCAGGACTTGTGAAGAGATTGTTTGAGCTTGAGGTTCCAGAGATATTTCAAGGTATAGTTGAAATAAAGAGTATTGCAAGGGAAGCAGGATCAAGAACAAAAATTGCTGTACATTCAGTTGATGAAAATGTTGATCCTACGGGAGCATGTATAGGGTCTAAAGGAACAAGAGTTCAGGCAATTGTAGATGAACTTAAAGGTGAAAAGGTTGATGTAATAAAGTGGAGTAAAGTACCTGAGGAGTTTATAGCTAGTGCCCTAAGCCCTGCAAAAGTACTAAATGTTGAGCTATTTGAAGATGAAAGATGTGCAAGGGTTGTAGTTGCAGACTATCAACTTTCTCTAGCCATAGGTAAAGAGGGGCAGAATGCAAGATTAGCAGCAAAACTTACTGGTTGGAAAATAGACATAAAAAGCGAATCCCAGGTGAAAGATACAGAAAATATAATTGAATAATGAAGGAGGGGTTCTATGGTAAAGAAAAGAAAGATACCGCTTAGGAAATGTCTTGGATGTCAAGAGATGAAGCCTAAAAAGGAACTTATTAGAATAGTAAAAACAGCAGAAAACGGTGATATAAAGGTTGATTTAACTGGTAAGGTATCAGGCCGCGGTGCATATATATGCAAAAACAGTGGGTGCCTTGAAAAAGCATACAAGGCTAAAAGGATAGAAAAGGCCTTAGAAGGAAGCATATCTGCTGATGTATATGAATTATTAAAAGAGGAGATAGAAAAATAAAACTAAAAATATGTCAAAGGTGGTACGGAATATGTTACGATAAGAAAACACGGGGGTGGACAATTTGTCAAAAATGAGGATATATGAATTAGCCAAGGAGCTAGATGTTACAAGCAAAGAAATAATTGAATTACTTAAAGAATTTGATTTTAGTGTAAAAAATCATATGAGTGTTGTAGAAGGTGAAGCTTTAGATTTAGTAAAGGAATACTATGAAGAAAAATTGCCCAATGGGGAAAAAAGTAATGTAGAAGACCCTGATAAAAAGGTTGAAAGTATAGATGAAGATGAGGAGTTAGATAAAATAGTACCTATTAAAAAGCTAAAAGAAGTAAAAAATAAAAATGCCGGGAATAAGAAACAAAGAAAGCCAAAATACAATAATGAAGCCGTAGACGATGAAAAAAATGAAAATGCAGCTAAAGCTAATAATGTAAAAAGTGTAGAGCTAGAGGATAGATTGACCGTAAAACAGCTAGCTGAAAAACTTGGTAAGCCATCCGCAGATATTATAAAAAAATTAATATTAAAGGGAATTATGGCAAATATTAATCATGAATTAGAATTTGACGTTGCAAAAGAAATAGCTGCTGGTTATGGTATAGAGGTTTCAAAGAAGGAAGAAAAGAACTTTGAAGAGATAGTTATAAATGATTTCCAAGATAAAGAGGAAGATCTAATACCTCGCCCTCCTGTAATTACAATAATGGGCCATGTAGACCATGGTAAGACTTCACTGCTTGATGCTATAAGACAAACCCATGTGACAAATCAGGAAGCTGGAGGTATAACTCAGCACATAGGTGCCTATACGGTACACGTAAGAGGGGAAAAGATAACATTTCTAGATACCCCAGGCCATGAGGCTTTTACATCAATGAGGGCTAGAGGAGCTCAGGCAACAGATATAGCAGTACTTGTTGTTGCAGCAGATGATGGTGTTATGCCTCAAACAATTGAAGCTATAAACCATGCAAAGGCGGCTAATGTACCTATAGTTGTTGCAATAAACAAAATAGATAAGCCAACTGCAAACCCTGATAGAGTAATGCAGGAGTTAACAGAATATGAACTTGTCCCAGAATCTTGGGGCGGGGATACAATTTGTGTACCCGTGTCTGCAAAAACTAAAGAGGGTATAGATAATCTTCTTGAGATGCTGCTTCTTGTTGCTGAAATGAGAGAGCTTAAAGCAAATCCAAATAGGCTTGCAAATGGAATAGTTATTGAATCTAGGCTTGATAAAGGCCTTGGACCTGTAGCTTCTGTTCTTGTGAAAAATGGAACTTTAAAAATAGGAGACTCTATAATTGCAGGAACAAACTATGGTAGAGTAAGGGCAATGTTTGATGACAAGGGCAAAAAAATAAAATCAGCAGGACCATCAATACCTGTGGAAGTATTAGGATTCAATGAAGTTCCAGACGCAGGAGATATAGTTTATGCAGTGCAGGACGAAAAATCTGCAAGACAGGTTGCTGAAAAGAGGATAGCTGAAAATAGAAATAAAATGATAGTAGAGCCTCATACAGTTTCTCTTGAGGGCTTATTTAGCCAAATACAAGAAGGAAAGATAAAAGAGCTTAATATTATTGTCAAGGCTGATGTTCATGGATCAGTAGAAGCACTTAAACAATCCCTTGAAAAAATGTCTAATGAAGATGTAAAGGTTAGAGTTATACATGGAGGGGTGGGTGCAATTACTGAGACAGATGTTTCTCTTGCGTCTGCATCTAATGCTGTTATAATTGGCTTTAATGTAAGACCGGATACAAATGCAAGAATAATAGCAGAGAAAGAAAATGTAGATATAAAGACATATAGGGTTATATATGAAGCAATCGATGCTATACAGTCTGCTATGAACGGCATGCTTGAACCTGAATACAAAGAAGTTATACATGGAAGAGCTGAAGTTAGGCAAACATTTAAAGCTTCAAGTGTTGGAACTATAGCAGGTTGTTATGTTACAGAAGGAAAAATAACAAGAAATAGTGATGTACGTGTTATAAGAGATGGTATTGTAATTTATGAGGGTGAACTTGCTTCTCTTAAGAGATTTAAGGATGATGCTAAAGAAGTGTTATCAGGGTTTGAATGTGGACTTAATATAGAAAAGTATAACGATATAAAAGAAGGAGATATTATAGAAGCCTTTGGACAAGAGCAGATAAGTAGAACTATATAAGGATTGTGAGGTACATTTAAAATGTCAGTACAAAGAATTAATAGAATTTCAGTAGAATTTAAGAAGGAAATCAGCGATATTATAAGGAACGAAATAAAAGATCCAAGGATTGCTGAGCTTACTAGCATTATGTCTGTTGAAATTACTAGAGATTTTAAATATGCAAAAGTGTTTGTAAGTGTATATGGAGACGATAAGGCCAAAGAAGAGACAATGGAAGGCTTAAGAAGTGCTGCAGGCTTTATCAGAAAAGAGATGGGTAAAAGGGTTAAAATAAGATACAATCCTGAAATAATATTTGAATTGGATACCTCAATAGAGTATGGTATGCATATATCGAAAATCATTGATGATATTAATAATAAATAGGGATGGAAAATAAAAATGACTATAATGAAAATCGTTGAAGAAATCGATAGGGCGCAAAACATTGCAATAACTTCTCACGTAATGCCAGATGGAGACAATATTGGATCAATGCTGGCATTATACAATGCTTTAAGTGGAATGGGAAAGCATGTACAAGTATTTAGCAGTGATAATCCACCCCATGTATTTTCATTTCTTTCAGGCTATGAAAATATTAAAAACTGTACTAATCAAACAAAAGAGAATTTTGATATATTATTTGTACTAGACTGTGGAAGTATAGACAGGATAGGAAATTGCAGCAAGTTAACTGAGAGGTCTGATAAAATAATTAATATAGACCATCATGGAACTAATTCAAATTTTGCAGATATAAGTGTTATTGATACAAACGCTTCTGCAACAGGAGAACTTGTATATGATCTTATAAAACAGATGAAAGTCGACATTACAAAAGATATTGCATATTGCCTATATACTTCCATATTAACAGATACGGGAGGATTTAGGTATTCAAATACATCCCCTAAAACTCATTTTATCATAGCAGAGTTAATTAGCTCTGGAATAGATTTTGGTATGATCTATGACAAAATATATAGAAATTTTAGGTATCAGGATATTAGTGCTCTAGGAAAGGCATTGTCAACCATAGAGTTATACCATGATGGAAAGATTGCTTATATGGAGTTATTAAAAAATGATATAGAAGATGTAGTTGGGTATGATTGCGATCATGATAATATAAATACATCAGATTTCATAGATTTTGCAAGAGATATAGAAGATGTTGAAGTTGCAGTGTTTGTTAAAGAGTTTGCTAGTAATGAGTATAAAATAAGCCTAAGATCTAAATCTTATGTTGATGTAAAGCTTATTTGCGAAAAAAATGGCGGCGGGGGTCATGTAAGGGCAGCAGGATGCACAATTATTGGCAACAGCATAGAAGAGGTTAAAGGCAAAATCTTAAAACAAATAGAGGCTCAAGTAAGGTGTGATAAGGGTGATAGTATTTGAATGGAATAATAAACGTTCTAAAACCTCCAGGTATGACATCTCAAAACGTGGTATCCTATGTAAAAAAAGAACTTAATGTAAAAAAAGCAGGCCATACAGGAACATTAGATCCTGGTGCAGCAGGAGTGCTGCCTGTATGTATCGGAAAAGCCACAAGGGTATCTGAATATTTAATAAATGATAAAAAGTCCTACAGAGCAGAGCTGCAGCTAGGATATAAAAGTGATACTCTTGACAAATACGGAATAGTTGAAAAGGCCTCTATTCCTGATTTTAATAAAGATGATATAGAGAGGGTATTTGAAAGCTTTAAAGGCGTGATTTATCAAACCCCTCCCATGTTTTCTGCGCTAAAAAAAGATGGCGTAAGATTATATGACCTTGCAAGAGCTGGAATCACTGTAGATAGAAAAGAAAGAAAAGTCAATATTTATGATATAAATATTTTAACTATAAATGGATATAAGATACTTTTTGATGTTACTTGTTCAAAGGGAACATACATTAGAACCTTATGCAGCGACATTGGAGAAGCCCTCGGGGGATATGGTATTATGTCATTTCTTTTAAGGACTAGAACAGGACCTTTTGATATAAGCAAATCAGTTAAACTGGATGATATAAAGGGAATACTATATAATGGCAATATAGATGATATATTAAACCCCACGTTTTATGCACTTGATGAATATAGCAGAATATTTGTTCCTAGGGAAATTGCAGACAAAATCAAAAATGGCGTTGGGTTTCATTATAGCGATATAAAAAGATATGAGAAAAGAAATAATGATGAAATATTAGTAATATTTGATGAAGAAAATAACTTTTTAGCTATAGGGAAAATTACTAAAGAAAATAATCAGATAAATATTGATAAGGTTTTTATATAGTAAGGAGATAAATATGGAAGTACTACAAGGAAGATTTCCAAATAAACACTTAAATGATGGTGTTGTTTGCGCACTAGGTTTTTTTGATGGTGTACATTTAGGGCATCAAAAACTTATTAAATTAGCTACAAATATTGCCTCTGAATATAATTTAAAAAGTATGGTATATACGTTTGAACAACATCCCTTATCCATATTAAATAGTGGCCATGCTCCTAAGTTAATAATAGACAATAAGTCTAAAATCGAGATATTCGATAAACTTGGCGTGGATATAGTTAATTTTAACTATGTAACGCAGGAGTTTTTAAATACAAAGCCATTTGATTTTTTAAATGATATATTAGTTAAAGAGTTTAATGTAAAATCTATTATTGCGGGATATAATTATACATTTGGATGTAATGGAAGTGGAAATGTTTCCATGCTTAAAGAGTTTGGTAAGAGCAATAATGTACATGTATTTATTATAGATCCTTGTATCATAGATGGAATATACGTTAGCAGTACTGAGATTAGAAAGCTTATAGGCTGTGGGAATATAGTTATGGCTAATAAACTATTAGGAAGGTATTATTCAGTATCAGGCGATGTTATAAAAGGGAAGAGAAGGGGCAGAAATTTAGGGTTTCCTACTGCCAATATTAGCCTAGATAAAAAACTGATCTATCCTAAATGCGGAGTCTATATTACAGATGCCACTATAGATGATAAAAAGTATATTGGCATTACAAACATAGGCTACAATCCCACATTTGATAACGATTATTTATCTATGGAGACTAACTTTATTGACTTTGATAAGCAAATATATGGAGAAAAGATAAATCTTAGATTTTATGATAGAATTAGAGATGAAATACGATTTACGAATACTGATGATTTAGTTAAACAAATGAATAAAGATAAAGAATTTGCTATAGAGTATATGAAAAATAAAAGTTTACATTCTTTTTTTAATTTGTTATAATTACATGTGGTTTGATGATTATAGAAAAATTTTCATTAGACCCTTGATATAACCATATACTGTGTTTATCGATTCTCCGACGATTTCCACGGTTTATGGGGATAATTATTTAAGGAGGTGACATCTTTGGACAAAGTTAGAAAACAGGAAATAATTGAACAGTATAAGCTTCATGACGGTGATACAGGATCTCCAGAGGTTCAGATTGCATTGCTTACAGAGAGAATAAATCATCTAACAGAGCATTTAAAAAACAACAAAAAGGACCATCACTCAAGAAGAGGCCTTTTAAGAATGGTTGGTCAGAGGAGAGGACTGCTTAATTACTTAAAAGACAAGGACATAGAAAGGTATAGGACTTTAATTGAAAGACTTAACCTTAGAAGATAATAAAGAGCGGTTTAAACCGCTCTATTATTATAATTTAAAGTATTTGGAGTAATTCAATTTTTATAAAAGTACTGTTGTTTAATATTTAGCTATATAAATGGAGAAAATAATATTATTAATTGTATTTTTAATTAATTGTATTTAATAGAAAGAGTAGAAAGTTACCTAGTGAAAGGAGGTAGTGTGTTTTGGTACACAAGTTTGAAACGAATATTGCAGGAAGAAAGCTAGAAGCTGAAACAGGAAGGATGGCAAGGCTTTCAAATGGAGAAGTTTTAATAAAATATGGTGATACAGCTGTTCATATAGCTGCTAATGCTTCACCTACACCAAGGGCTGGCATAGATTTTTTTCCTTTAAGCATAGAATATGAAGAAAGATTATATTCGGTGGGGAAAATACCTGGAGGTTTTATAAAGAGGGAAGGTAAGCCTACGGAGAAGGCAATACTATCAGCAAGGGCTATAGACAGACCAATAAGGCCATTGTTCCCTAAAGGCTACAGAAATGATGTGCAGGTGATATGTACTGTAATGTCTGTTGACCCTGACAACCAACCAGATGTACTTGCAATAAATGGAGCATCTTTAGCTCTTAGTATATCTGATATTCCTTTTGATGGACCAGTTGGTGCAGTAAATGTCGGATATGTTGATGGTGAGTTTGTATTGAATCCAACAGCAGATGAGAGGGACAAAAGCTTACTAAGCCTTCTTGTTGTTGCAACAAAGGAAAGAGTTATAATGATTGAGGCTGGTGGTAATGAAATACCAGAGGAAACCATGTATGAAGCAATAATGTTTGGATTTGAAAAGGCTCAAGATATAATAAAGTTTATAGAGGATATTCAATCCCAAATAGGAAAGGAAAAAACAGTTCCCGAAATTCATATAATAGAAGATGAAATACAAACCGAGGTAAAAGGATATGCATCCCAAATGGTAAAAGAGGTTATGCATATAAAGGACAGGGAAGAAAGACAAAGTAAAACTAACGAAATGAAACAGAACGTTTTTGAACATTTTGAAGAGATATTCCCAGAGAGGGAAAAGGATATTGACGAAATACTCTATGGAATGATGAAAGAAGAACTTAGAAGAATTGCCCTTGAAGAGAATACCAGAATTGACGGAAGAAGCTTTGATGAAATAAGAAAAATAACTTGTGATATTGACCTTCTCCCAAGAACTCATGGTTCAGGAATGTTTACAAGAGGTTTAACACAAGTTCTTACAGTAACAACTCTTGGAGCTGTTAGCGATGTTCAAGTTCTTGATGGACTTGGAAATGAAGAGTTTAAGAGATATATGCATCATTATAACTTCCCACCTTATTCAACTGGTGAGGTAAAGATGCTAAGAGGACCAGGAAGAAGAGAAATAGGTCATGGAGCTCTTGCAGAAAGAGCATTAGAGCCAGTTATTCCATCAGAGGAAGAATTCCCATATACAATTAGGCTTGTTTCAGAAGTTTTAAGCTCAAATGGATCAACTTCTCAAGCTAGTGTTTGCGCTAGTACCTTATCACTTATGGATGCTGGAGTACCAATAAAAGCACCTGTTGCAGGAGTTGCAATGGGACTCATTTCAAATGATGATATGAACAACTTTAAGGTATTGACAGATATACAGGGAACTGAGGATTTCTTTGGTGATATGGACTTTAAGGTAGCAGGAACTGAAAAAGGAATAACAGCTATACAAGTTGATACAAAGATACATGGACTACCAAAGGAAGTTATAAAAGAAACTTTAGATAAGGCATATAAGGGCAGGGTATTCATGCTTGGAAAGATGAGAGAATGTATACCAGAGCCTAAAAAAGAAGTGTCTTTATATGCACCAAAGATAATAACTGCATCTATTGACCCTGATAAGATAAGAGACGTAATAGGGCCTGGAGGAAAAACAATAAATAAAATAATAGCAGATACAGGTGTAAAAATAGATATAGAAGACGATGGAAGAATATTTATTAGCGCACAAAATTCAGATGCAGGCAAAAAGGCATTAAACATTATTGAAAGCTTAACTCATGAAGTTGCTGTAGGGGAGATTTACCTAGGAAAGGTAAACAGGATTGTTAGCTTCGGTGCCTTTGTAGAGATACTCCCAGGAAAAGAAGGCCTTGTTCATATATCAAAGCTTGATTTTGAAAGAGTAAACAAAGTGGAAGATATAGTAAGCGTTGGGGACGAAATACCAGTAAAGGTTACTGAAATCGATAACCAAGGCAGAATCAATCTATCAAGAAAAGATGCTTTAAAAGACCTAAATGAACAGAAAGAGCAAAAAGAAAATAAAGAAAAGGATGAATAGTATTCATACTATTGCATAAAAGGCTTTTGATGAAGCCTTTTTTAATTGGGAAGATTTCTTTAATTGTTAATTGTTTATAACATAAAAATTAGTTATAATAGCTTTAGCTGTTATTTTGACGGCTAAAGCTATTATAACTTAAGCTAATTTAAGTTTTTTAACAAATGGATTTTACTATTATCCCTAAGGAGGAAAATATGTACACAAAGGATACTTTAGATAATGGAATACGTGTAGTTACTGAACATATACCATATGTAAATAGTGTAAGTATTGGTGTTTGGATAGCAAATGGTTCAAGAAATGAAAGCTTAGAAGAAAGCGGCATGTCACATTTCATTGAACACATGCTTTTTAAGGGAACATATAAAAGAAGTTCAAAAGAAATAGCAGAAAGCATTGAAGATATTGGTGGTCAATTAAATGCTTTTACAGGCAAAGAATCTACTTGCTTCTATGCAAAAGTACTTGATAGCCACATTGATATTGCCATAGATGTTCTTTCAGATATGCTTCTTAACTCAAAAATAAGTAATGAGGATATAGAGAAGGAAAAAGGGGTTGTCCTTGAGGAAATAAGCATGTATGAAGATTCTCCAGAGGATCTTGCTGCAGACTTATTAATAAAAGCATCATGGCCAAAATCTTCAATAGGATACCCAATACTTGGGCTTAATGACACCCTTAAAGAATTTAATAGAGAAAAGATATTAGACTACATGAATAAACACTATAGCCCAGACAATACAGTAATTTCAGTTGCTGGGAACTTTAATAGAGAAAAGCTGTTTAAGCTTTTATCGGAGAAATTTGGATCATGGACAAATAAAGGAATAAATAGTAATTATGATAAGCCAACCCTAAACAAGTCTACTCTAATTAAACAAAAGGACATAGAGCAGGTACACATATGCCTTGGATTAAACGGAATAGAAATAGGAAATGATGATATATATACCCTTCTTGCAATAAATAATATATTTGGTGGTGGGACAAGTTCAAGGCTCTTTCAAAGAGTAAGAGAAGAAAAGGGTCTTGCATACTCAATATATTCTTATCCATCTTCATATAAAAATACAGGCATATTTTCAATATATGCTGGTATTAATATGCAGAATTTTTATGATGCAATCTCTATTATAAAAAATGAAATAGAAAATTTAACTGATAAGGGTATAGATGAAATTCAACTTGAGAAATCAAAGGAACAGCTTAAAGGTAATTATATTTTAGGGCTTGAAAGTACAAGCAGCCGTATGTTTGGCATTGGAAAGTCTGAGCTGATTACAAATAAGGTACATGAGCCAGCAGAGATTCTTCAAAAGATTAATGATGTAACAATGAAGGATGTAGAAAGAGTTATTGACAATGTATTTGGAGATGGAATAATAAGTGGATCAATTGTTGGAAAATTGGGTAAAAATATAGATATAGATGGGCTTTTATAGTAAAAGGGGTTGATGTTTAGATGCCAATTGAAAATACTATAGATGTTTATATAAAAGTACAAAAGGAAGGCAGAATACCGGAGTATGGTTCTAAAAGTGCAGCAGGTTGTGATTTGTATGCCACAGAGGATATGGCAATAAGACCAGGAGAGATAAAGCTAATGCCTTTAGGATTTATTATGGCAATAGATGCAGAAATGGAGGCTCAGATAAGGCCAAGAAGCGGGCTATCATTAAAAACGGATCTACGTTTGCCTAATAGCCCTGGAACTATAGATAGTGATTATAGGGATTCTGTTTCTGTTATTTTCCAAAACACTTATAATATCTCTAATTTGCCATATGAAATAGCAGAAAACCCTGAACTGCTTAAAAAATTAAAATCTGAATATAAAGAAATTGATTTAGCTGACTACCTTACAAAAATTAAAAATATTGATTCCTCTGGGTATGAAAAATTATCTATGTCAATACTCAATGAAAAGATATATATAGACAACAATTTAAATCCCCTAGGAACAATTTATATAAAAAAAGGTGAAAGAATAGCCCAAATGGTTTTTAGTGAATACAAAAGGGCAAATTTCATTGAACATAATAACCCTAAGGAAATAGGCTATGATAGAGGGGGGGGATTTGGCCATACAGGGGTATAATATTAACAATAATTATATTATGTAATCTTAATAAAATGTTTAACATAAATCATACCTTCCGAATCATAATAATAATTAACAAATTGTTTGAGAATTTTAATATGATTCTGGAGGTAGTATAATGAGGTTTGGTAATGGATTTGATGCGCCAAATTCAACAATAAAAAGGTTAAGTGAAATAGGTGGACAGGAAATAATAAACCTTTATGATGGAGGAAGACTTGGGGTAATTGCAGATGTGGATTTACTTATAAATGACGAAACAGGCCGCATTGAAGCTCTTATAATTCCCGATTCAAGAAAAGGTTTTTCTTTTCTATCTAATAAAAGCTTTATTGAAGTTCCCTGGGAAGCAATAAAAAAGATAGGCCAAGATACCATTATAGTAGATTTAGATAATGAAAAAACTAAGACAGGATATATCACAAAATATTGAGAAACACATATTTTAATATTATAATAAAATATACATTTATTTAGGCATACGGCATACGATGCTAAGCTGGGGGGATAAGGATGAAAATACTTATACAAAAATTTGGAGGAACATCTGTAGCTAATAAGGATAGAAGAGAACAAGTTGTCCAAAAGATTATACAGGCAAAGAATGATGGATATTCCCCTGTTGTTGTAGTATCTGCAATGGGTAGACAAGGAGATCCTTATGCTACAGATACATTATTAGGATTAGTAAAGTCAATCTATAATAATATTGATAAAAGAGATATAGATTTGCTTTTAAGCTGCGGTGAGATAATATCTTGCAGCGTATTATGCGCCACGTTAGGTGCAAAAGGTTGTGAGGCTTTAGCTTTAACAGGTGGGCAGGCAGGCGTTATAACAGATGATAGGTATGGAAGTGCTTCTATACTTAAAGTTCAGGGAGACAGAATATATAATATGCTAAAGAAAGGGATAGTGCCAGTTGTTGCAGGCTTTCAAGGACAGACATCAGAAGGGGAGATAACCACCATAGGTCGTGGAGGCAGTGATACAACGGCAGCAGTTTTGGGGGAAGCTTTAAAAGCTGAAGAAATACAAATATATACAGATGTTGATGGAATAATGACTGCAGATCCAAGGATAGTATCAGATGCAAAGGTAATAGATAATATGAGCTACAATGAAGTATTTCAATTCGCAGACCAGGGTGCAAAAGTTATACATCCAAGAGCAGTAGAGTTCGCAATGAGGGGCAACATCCCAATAGTTATAAAAAATACACTTTCAGATTCTGTAGGAACTCTTATAACAAACAACTATCATGATGGAGAACACAAAAAACTTGTAACCGGAATAACTCATATGGCAAATAGGACACAGGTTTATATAGAAAATGAAGATAATGAATTAATAGATGATGAAAAAATTTTTTCAACTCTTGCAGAAAACAAAATAAGCATAGACCTTATAAACGTATTCCCTTCCTATAAAATATTTACAATAGATGATGAGTGTACTGTATGGGCAGAATCTTTATTAAAAGAGCTAAATGTTAAGTATTCTATAATAAGAAATTGCAGCAAGATATCCATAATAGGAGAGGGTATAAGAGGCGTGCCAGGGGTAATGGCTCGTATTATAAAAGCTTTAAAAAGAAAAGGTATTGATATACTTCAAACCTCAGACTCCCATACCACTATATGGTGCCTAGTAAAAGGTGGAGATACAAAAGATGCTATAATAGCACTCCATAATGAATTTAATACTATTGGTTAGTATATAAATATAAAAAAATGTATGAAATTTATTTAAGTCTCATACATTTTTTTATATTTAGGCTATGTTTTAAGTAACTGTTGATTTCTAAACCGGATATGTTGATTGACTTCCGCTGCTCCAGTAAATCAACATATCCTAAGATTAGCATTGCGTTAAATAACCTATATTTATATACTTAATAAACAGCTAATACATAAAACCTATAATAGTTTGGAAACAATAAATATATTAGCTTGTTAGGGGTGAATATATGGAAAAAGATGATGCTTTTAAAAACCAAGAAGAAAAGCCAAGTGAAAATACTGATAACTTAAATAAACCAATTACAAATATAAAGGAGATTGGACAATCGAATATACCAGAGCTTAAAAGTAATATTTATTGCCTAAGCATAATTGGGCAGATAGAAGGTCATGCCGTACTGCCTCCACAGAGCAAAGCAACTAAGTATGAGCACATTATACCTCTTCTTGTTGCTATAGAGGAGAGCAAGGACATTGAGGGAGTGTTAATAATACTAAATACTGTTGGTGGGGATGTAGAGGCGGGGCTTGCAATTGCAGAGATGATAAATAGTCTAAGCAAGCCTACAGTTTCTTTGGTTATAGGTGGAGGCCACAGTATTGGCGTTCCTCTTGCAACCTCTGCTAACTATTCTTTTATATCTCCATCAGCCACAATGATTGTCCACCCAATTAGATTAAATGGTTTAATAATTGGTGCGCCTCAAACATTTGACTATTTTAGGAAGATGCAGGATAGAATAGTATTTTTCATTGAAAGAACATCAAAAGCTTCAAGAGAAAAGATTATGACTCTCATGCAGCAAACAGATGATCTGCTAAACGATATGGGTACAATTCTTATAGGAAAACAAGCTGTTGAGGCAGGTTTAATTGATTCTGTGGGAGGAGTAAAAGATTCTATAAAAAAACTTAAAGAACTAATAGAGAAAAATAGAAGTGAGTAATATTGTATGTTATAATTAAATGATGTATTGAGCATTGTAGGGAATGTATTTTAAGGCTTGTAAAATACATTCCCTACAATAGATTTTATATTTGATATAAAGGAAATTATATTTTAACATAGAATACCTAATCGGTGGTGATTAAATGGCTAGAAAAAAAGCAAGTAGAAAATCAAATAATCAAAAACTAATTAATGAGATATATGGAATAATTATTATTATGTTTTCTGCACTCCTTATTATCAGTATATATTTTAATAGCGGTGGGATAATAGGGCAGGCAGTTAAAAACGTATTTAAGGGATTAATGGGTATTGGCGCATATATTATACCTATTTTTGTTTTAATGCTAGGGATTGAAATAATACTTAAACAAAACAAGGTTAAAATAGAGCATAAATTTTATGCAATGGCCTTTTTGTATTTGTTTTTTATTGTTTTTATAGAGATAGATCAGTCCACTAAAATTATAGATGTTTCATTTTGGAAAAGAATAGAGATGATTTATAAATCAGGTATAGACAATTTAGGCGGAGGAGCTATAGGAGAGATTATATGCTACCCTACAATAAAACTTCTTGGGGTAGTGGGAACCTATATTTTTTCTGGAACATTTATGTTTGTCAATATACTTATTATAACTAATGCTTCCGTATACAACATTTCAAGCTCCATAAAAAATAACACTAAAAAGGTGTTTGGTAAGATATCAAGGCCTAAACCAAATAGTAAAAAGAAGGACGAAAATATACAAGACCAATATATTGATGTTGATGGAGAAGATAAACAAAAATACATAGAAGATGTCAGCAAAAAAATAAAAATACTAGACTTTTTTAAGTCTTCAGATTTAAATGATGCTGAAGAAAATGATGATCCAATGGTTATTGATGTAAACCAAGCTAAAGACAATGGTAAGGAAAATAAACATGATTATGAGGCTGAAGGCGTTGATCTAGGTTCTGCTAAATCTAAAAAGCAAAAGAGTAGCTCTAAAGATAACCAAAATATATGTGATGAAATTAATACTCATGCAAAAAAGCCTATTAATAAATTTGTTTTTCCTCCTTTAGAATTATTAAATAATCAGGTTTCAAATAAATCTGTTGGTGATAAAAAAGAGCTTATAAGCAGTGCAAAAGTACTTGAGGAAACCCTTGACAGCTTTGGAGTAGAAGCAAAGGTTGTTCAGGTAAGCAGAGGACCTGTGATTACAAGGTATGAACTCCAGCCAAATCCAGGAGTTAAGGTTAGCAAAATAGTAAATCTATCTGATGATATTGCATTAAACCTAGCGGCATCTGCAGTTAGAATTGAGGCACCAATACCTGGTAAGGCTGCAGTAGGTATTGAAATACCAAATAAAGACGCATCCCCTGTTTTTTTAAGGGAGGTATTAGAGTCTAAGGAGTTTATAAATAGTAAGTCCCCATTAAGCTTTGCATTAGGGAAAGATGTAGCTGGAAATAGTATTATTGCAGACCTTTCAAAGATGCCCCATCTTTTAATAGCGGGGGCTACAGGGTCTGGCAAAAGTGTATGCGTAAATTCATTAATAGCTAGTATATTATATAAAGCATCACCTGAGGATGTAAGGTTGGTTATGATTGACCCAAAGGTAGTTGAACTTAGCACCTACAATGGTATACCCCATCTTTTAATACCTGTTGTGACAGATTCAAGAAAGGCAGCAGGTGCCCTAGGCTGGGCAGTACAAGAGATGACAAACAGGTATAAACTATTTGCAGACAATAATGTAAGAAATATAGAAAGCTATAATGATTTAATGGAAAAAACAACCCCAGAAAATAAGCTTCCAAAGATAATAATAATAATAGATGAGCTTGCTGATTTAATGATGGTTGCTCCAAATGATGTTGAGGATTGCATATGCAGATTAGCACAGATGGCAAGGGCTGCAGGTATGCACCTTGTAGTTGCAACTCAAAGACCATCTGTAGATGTAATCACAGGGGTAATCAAGGCAAATATACCATCTAGAATATCATTTGCAGTTTCTAGCCAAGTAGATTCGAGGACAATACTTGATATGGCAGGAGCAGAGAAATTACTTGGAAAAGGCGATATGCTATATTATCCAATTGGGGAATCAAAGCCAATAAGGGTTCAGGGGTCATTTGTATCAGAAGAAGAGGTAGAAAAGGTGGTAGGTTTTATTAAAAACCAGACTACTGCAGATTATGAAGAAGAGATAATAGATGAAATAGAGAATGATAATAATACCGATTTAAGCGATGCAGATGAACTATTACCTGAAGCTATAAAAATTGTTATAGATAATGGACAGGCTTCCATATCATTATTACAAAGAAGAATGAGAATTGGATATAATAGGGCAGCAAGACTCATTGATAGTATGGAGGAAAGAGGTATAATAGGGGGATATGAGGGTAGTAAACCAAGACAAGTACTTATATCAAAAGATGAATTTGAAAGCATGACTTAATTTCCCAGGAAATGGGTAATATATCTTTTTAAACTATATATATTTTTTGAAAGGGGAGTAATCATTGGCTCATAAGATAAATGTTGGACTTGTTTCATTAGGCTGTGACAAAAATAGGGTTGATTCAGAGATAATGCTTGGGGTGTTGTCAGACAATGAATACAAAATAGTAAATGATGAAAAAATAGCTGATGTAATAATTGTTAATACTTGTGGCTTTATTGAAGCTGCTAAAGAAGAATCCATAGATACAATACTTGAAATGGCTAGAAATAAAGAAAATGGCAGATGCAAACTGCTTATTGCAACAGGATGTTTAGCTGAAAGGTACAGTGATGATTTATTAAATGAGATACCAGAGTTAGACGTTGTTTTAGGTACAGGCAATTATATGGAGATAGACTCCATAATAAAAGAAGCATTTAAAGAGAAAAAGAGAATAAAAAGAACTGAAAACATAGATTATAACATTGAATTTGAAAATAATAGAGTACTTACTACTCCTTTATATACTGCTTATATAAAGATAGCTGAAGGATGTAATAATAGATGCAGCTACTGTATAATACCTAAACTAAGAGGAAAATACAGAAGCCGGTCGATTGAAAATATAGTGGATGAGGCAACAAGATTATCTATAAATGGTACAAAAGAGTTAATATTAGTTGCTCAAGATACAACGAAATACGGTATAGACATATATGGGAAAAAGATGCTGCCATCTCTTATACAAAAATTATCAGATATTAAAGGCATAGAATGGATAAGACTGCTTTATTGTTATCCCGAAGATATAGATAACGCCTTAATAGAAGAAATAAAAACAAATAACAAGGTGTGTAAATATATAGATATACCATTGCAGCATGTAAATGATGATATACTAATAAATATGAGAAGAAAAAGCCGCAATAAAGATATAATAAATCTTATAACAAATCTTAGGAGCAATATACCAGATATAGTTATAAGGACAACCTTTATAGTTGGTTTCCCTGGTGAGACTGAAGATACGTTTAATCAGTTATTAGATTTTTTAAATGAATATAAGATTGACCATGTAGGTGTATTTACCTATTCTCAAGAAGAGGAAACTGAAGCTTTTTTATTTCCAAACCAAATAGACGATGAAACCAAAAAGAAAAGACAAAATAAGTTATGCCTGCTCCAAAGCAAAATATCAAGAGAAAAAGGCATGACTAAAATAGGAAAAGTTTTAGACGTACTTATAGAAGGTATAGGGGATGATGGGGTTTATATTGGAAGGTATTATGGATATGCCCCAGATATAGATGGGGTTGTATATGTAAGAAGTAACGGTTATCATATTAATATAGGTAACTTTGTAAAAGTAAAGATTACAGATGCACTTGATTATGATTTGGTGGGAGAGGTTAGTTATGAATCTTGCAAATAAGCTAACTATGATGAGAATTATTTTGGTACCAATATTCTTAATTTTTATTGCCCTGAATTGGGAGTATGGAGTATATGTTGCAACAGCAGTATTTATAATAGCAGCAATTACAGACAAACTTGATGGATATATAGCTAGAAGCAGAAATGAAATAACAACATTCGGTAAATTTATGGATCCTCTAGCAGATAAATTATTAACTGTTTCCGCATTAGTATCTTTAGTAGAACTTAAAAGGCTTCCAACCTGGGTTGTTATGATAATAATTGCAAGAGAGTTTGCGGTTACAGGACTTAGATCATTAGCTGCAACTGAGGGCATAGTTATAGCTGCAAGCTGGTGGGGAAAATTAAAGACTGCCACCCAGATTGTTGCAATAGTTGCAGTACTTATTAACCTGCCATACTACAATATTTTGATGTGGATTGCAGTAATAGTTACGGTTATATCTGGAGTTGACTATTTCTATAAAAATAAGGATGTATTTAATTTTGATAAATAGATTAAATATATAACCTTATTACTATTTTTTGATTACTAAACGTTTAGTGCTTGTTGTTTAATGTTTAATGTTTAATG
>DIRE01000061.1:110698-112949 GCA_002426575.1 Clostridiaceae bacterium UBA5444
TAATGTTTAATGTTTAATGTTTAAGATATCAATATGTGGGTATAATTTTGATAGCTGCATAGAACTATTTTTAGTTTGACCATGGCTTTTTATTATTGTATAATATTGATATAGAACGTCTGTTCGCTATATTGTAGAGGAGAGGGTATATTAATGAATGATGAAAAGAAAAAGGCTCTTGAAAGTGCTATTTCTAAGATAGAGAAAGACTTTGGAAAAGGCTCAGTTATGAGGCTTGGCGAGACGACCACAAATTTGAACATAGAAACAATACCTACAGGTTCTCTTGATCTTGATATTGCTCTTGGAATTGGGGGGCTTCCTAGAGGTAGAATTGTAGAGATATATGGGCCTGAATCATCAGGTAAAACAACTGTTGCACTTCACGTTATAGCAGAGGCTCAGAAATTAGGAGGAACTGCTGCATTTATAGATGCAGAACATGCCTTAGACCCAATATATGCTGGACATTTAGGAGTTGACATAGATAATTTAATTGTTTCTCAGCCAGATACAGGAGAGCAAGGGCTAGAAATAACTGAGGCTCTTGTAAGATCAGGAGCTGTAGATGTAGTAGTAATTGACTCTGTAGCAGCATTGGTTCCAAGGGCAGAGATTGAAGGAGATATGGGCGATGCACATGTGGGCCTTCAAGCACGTCTTATGTCTCAGGCTCTTAGAAAGCTTGCTGGTGCAATAAGCAAATCAAAATGTATCACTATATTTATAAACCAGCTTCGTGAAAAAGTCGGTATAATGTTTGGAAACCCTGAAACCACCCCTGGAGGAAGAGCCCTTAAATTCTACGCCTCAGTAAGGCTTGATGTTAGAAAAATAGAGAATATAAAACAGGGAGACGAAATAATCGGAAGTAGGACTAAGGTTAAGGTTGTAAAAAACAAAGTTGCCCCACCTTTTAAGCAGGCAGAATTTGATATAATGTATGGTCAAGGTATATCTTTAGAGGGAAATGTACTTGACGTTGGTGTGGCAAACGATATAGTTCAAAAAAGCGGTGCTTGGTATTCTTACGGTGACAATAGATTAGGTCAAGGCCGAGAAAATGCTAAACAATTTCTTAAAGAAAATGTTGATATACGAAAAGAGATAGAAAATACTATTAGAAGAAAGTATAATTTAAAAGTTTATGATGACACTGCAGAAAAAGAAAAGACTGTAGAAAAAGAAAAGGTTGTTGAAAAAGCAAAAACTGCTGCTAAGTAAGAATAAGGCTCCCATGGTGGAGCTTTTTATATGGAGGGCATGTTTAACAATGGTTATTACCGCAATTGAAGAGCAAAAAAAGAAAGATAGGTTTAATATATTTATAGATTATGAGTATAGCTTTAGCGCCTGCTATGATGATATAGTAGAATTTAATGTTAAGGTTGGAGATACCTTCGATGAAGAAGGAAAAAGAGAACTTATATATAAATGTCAATATAATAAAGCCCTGAATGCTGCATTTAACTTTTTATCAAATAGGCCTAGAACTGAATATGAAATTAGAAAAAGGATTATGAAGCTAGATATTGATGGCGAAATAATTGAAAAGGTAATCCAAAGATTAAAAGAGTTAAAACTAATTGATGATAAAGAGTATGCCAAGATGTGGCTTGATGAGAGGAGCAGGCTTAAGCCAGAAGGTAAAAATAAACTGGTTTTAGGGCTCAAAAACAAGGGAATAAAGCCTCAGATTATAGACGAATGTATGAGTGAATGGGAATATGATGATTACTCTGTTGCCATGAAACTGCTTCAAAAAAAGTTAGCAAATAAGGATATCTCTTTATTATATGAGAATAAACCCTTATATAATAAGGAGATCCAAAGATTATATAGATATTTACTATATAGGGGGATTGGGTATGATACTGCTAACAGGGCATTAAAGGCATACCTTGAAAAATCAGAAGATATATAAAGATAAGAATATAAAGATAATATTGGTGCAAACGGTGTGGCTAGCGGATTTTCAGCAATCAGATGGATTAGGGCAAGGCTTGCAGTGGTTTTATAAACTTGACATAAAATAAAATTAGATATAAAATTAATACAAATACTGGTTTGTCATGTTCAATTATTTACCACAGTATTTAACGACTTCAGAAGGGGTCAAAATCCCCTTCTGAAGTCGTTAAGGGGGATTTATAGTTCTATTTATAATGAATGATAACACGCTAAAAAAAGATTATCTAGGGTTTCTCTATAAACCGAGATTTCTCGGTTTAATATTTTGTTAATACAAAAT
>DIRE01000061.1:113140-141171 GCA_002426575.1 Clostridiaceae bacterium UBA5444
TTTTGTTAATACAAAATATTTTATTAGGACAAAGTACTTCGCAATAAACAAAAAAAGGAGGTGTTTTATATACAGGACATTATTATTTATACATTAGTTGGATTAGCTGCCTTCTTTATTGGATATATGGTAAGAAAATATATTGCAGAAAAAAAGATATCAAGTGCTGAAGAGGAAGCTAAGAAAATAGTATCCGAGGCTGAAAAAGACGCAGAATCAACAAAAAGAGAGTCAATTTTAGAGGCTAAGGAAGAGGTTCACAAATTAAGAACAGAATTAGAAAAAGAAACCCGTGAAAGAAGAAATGAACTGCAAAAAATTGAAAGAAGGCTTCTGACAAGAGAAGAAACTCTTGATAAAAAGGGAGAAACTCTTGAACGCAGAGAAGATGGTTTAAACAGAAAGCAAGCAGATATTCAGAAGATGGAAGATGAGGTATCTGAAGTTTATAAAAAGCAAATTCAAGAACTTGAAAGGCTTTCTGGTTTAACTTCTGATGAAGCTAAGGAATTATTACTCAATGATGTCAAAAAGGAAATTAAGCACGAAGCTGCTATGATGATAAAAGATGTTGAATCAAAAGCAAAAGAAGAAGCAGATAAACGCGCAAAAGAGATTATATCTTATGCAATACAAAGATGCGCTGCTGACCATGTTGCTGAGACAACAGTATCGGTTGTAGCTCTTCCTAATGATGAAATGAAGGGAAGAATAATTGGTAGAGAGGGAAGAAATATAAGAACCCTTGAAACATTAACAGGTATCGATCTTATAATAGATGATACCCCAGAAGCAGTAATCTTATCTGGATTTGATCCAATTAGGAGAGAAGTAGCAAGAATAGCACTAGAAAAGCTTATTTCTGATGGAAGGATTCATCCAGCAAGAATTGAGGAAATGGTTGAAAAGGCTAAAAAAGAGGTTGATGATGATATTAAAGAAGAGGGAGAACAGGCCACATTTGAAACAAGTGTCCATGGACTGCATCCAGAACTTATTAAACTATTAGGAAGATTGAAATATAGAACAAGTTATGGCCAGAATGTACTAAAACATTCTATAGAGGTAAGTCACCTAGCTGGTTTAATGGCTGCAGAGCTTGGAGCGGATGTTGCGCTGGCTAAACGTGCAGGATTGCTGCATGATATAGGTAAAGCAGTAGATCATGAGGTGGAAGGCCCTCACGTAAATATAGGGGCTGATATTGCAAAGAAATATCATGAATCGCCAAATGTAGTACATGCAATTCAAGCTCATCATAATGATATAGAACCTCAAACAGTTGAGGCAGTTCTTGTACAGGCTGCAGATGCTATATCAGCAGCAAGGCCTGGAGCAAGGAGAGAAACTTTAGAAGCGTATATAAAAAGACTTGAAACCCTTGAGAACATTGCAAATTCTTTTGAAGGCGTAGAAAAATCTTATGCTATTCAAGCTGGCAGAGAAATAAGAATAATGGTTAAACCAGATGTCGTTGATGATGTAGAATCTGTTCAGATGGCAAGAGATATAGTCAAAAAGATTGAAAATGAACTTGAATACCCTGGACAGATAAAAGTTAATGTTATCAGAGAGACAAGAGCAATAGAATATGCAAAATAAATCTTTGCTACAAAAATAAATACTTGAAGACGCAAAACCTTTATTGTAATATTTCTAAATAAAACATTAAATTGTCAATAAAAAATCCTATAGATAATCTATAGGATTTTTTTAAAATATAATATTTATGATTTAAAACATAAAATTTTATAAAAAAAGGAGGATATTTTTTACTTATGTAGAATTAGTTACTATGATAAGTAATGGTTTCCTATTAAATTAAATATATTTAGGATAGGAATCATTATAGATGCGCATTTTTACAATATATCCTAAATTGCGCTTTCTGTATTATCTAAATAATATATACATGGAGGGTAATAAAAATGGAGGTATTAAAAGTTTCAGCAAAGTCAAATCCAAATTCTGTAGCTGGCGCATTAGCTGGGGTTTTAAGAGAAAGAGGGGAGGCAGAAATACAGGCAATAGGCGCAGGAGCAATAAATCAAGCTGTAAAGGCAATTGCTATAGCTAGAGGATTTGTTGCACCAGGAGGAATCGATTTAATCTGTATACCTGCTTTTACAGACATACAGATCGATGGAGAAGAAAGGACGGCCATAAAGTTTATAGTAGAACCAAGATAGACTACATACCTGCTTATTAATTATAGGCAGGTTTTTTATAGGGGTGATAATTGAAATGGAATACGCAGATTTACATATTCATTCAACAGCTTCTGATGGAATGCTTAAGCCAGAAGAAGTAATAGATTGGGCAATAAAAAAAGGACTTAAGGCAATTTCAATAACAGATCATGATGATGTATCTCAAATAGAGACATCATTGGAATATGCGTCAAAAAAAGGGTTTGAATTAATACCTGGCATTGAACTTAGTACTGAATATAGCGGGACTGAAGTTCATATGCTTGGGTACTTTTTTAATTATAAAGATAAAGAGCTGATAGACTTTTTAAATAAATTAAAGGATTCTAGAACTGAAAGAGCTAAAAAGATGGTAAAGAAATTAAACAATCTTGGATATAATATTGATTTTGAGGATATAAAGGATAATAAAACAATAGGAAGGCCTCATATTGCAAGAGAGATGATAAAAAAAGGGTACTGTAAAAGCATGGAGGAGGTATTTGATAGATTCTTAGGTTATGGGAAGGCAGCATATGTAGAAAGATATAAATTATCCCCCTTTGAAGCCCTAGAAAAGATTAAAAAGTGTGGTGGAGTTGTATCCTTAGCCCACCCAGGGCTTATAGAGCATATAAATAAAGAGGTGCTTATAAAGAGATTAGTAGACTGGGGACTTGATGGTATTGAGGTTTACCATACTAAGCATACAAAACAGGATGTAGAATATTTTGAAAGGCTCGTTAATAAATACAATTTAATACCTACTGGAGGAAGCGACTGCCACGGAGACTTAGTAGATGGAGAACCAAGACTTGGAGATACAACTATACCATATAATAGTGTTACCATGTTGAAGAAATTGTCGTATAATAATATAAAAAGATAAATGGAGTGATCATCTTGGCAGAGTATAAAAGAATAATTGTAAAAATAGGTTCATCAAGTCTAACTCATAAAAATGGAAAACTTAATCTATCAAGAATAGATAAGCTTGCCATGGTTCTATCTGATTTAGCAAATCAAGGTAAAGAAGTAGTCTTAGTATCATCTGGTGCTATTTGCACTGGTATGAGTAGGCTTGGACTAGAGAAAAAGCCAGAGGATATAGCAGTAAAACAGGCAATGGCAGCAGTAGGACAAGGAATGCTTTTACATATATATGAAAAGTTTTTTGCTGAATATGGACGCATAGTGGCACAAATATTAATAACAAAAGAAGATATTAAATGTGAAGAGAGAAATACAAATGCTAAAAATACATTTAATTCTCTTTTAGGGTATGGAGTTATACCAATTGTTAATGAAAATGATACTATTGCAACCCATGAAATTAAAATAGGCGATAATGATATGCTTTCAGCGTATGTTGCAAAGCTAACCTACGCTGATTTACTAATAATACTATCAGACGTGGATGGGCTTTATGATAGGGATCCTAAAGAGGATGGCGCCCAAATAATACATGAAGTCAATTGTATAGATTGTGAAATAGAAGAGCATGCAAAAGGTGCAGGAACCAGATTTGGTACTGGAGGAATGAAAACTAAGATAAATGCAGCTAAGCTTGCAATGGATTCTAATATTGTTACGGTAATAGCAAATGGAAATGATCCTTCTATAATATATGACATAATATCAGGTAAAAGAAAAGGTACAATTTTTACTAAAAAGGAGGAAAAATAGTGGAAAATATTTTAAACATATGTAGTAAATCTAAAGAGGCATCAACTGTTTTATCTCAAGCATCAACAAAAGTTAAAAATGAATGTTTAAAGAACATGATATTTTATTTAAAACAGGATAAAGATTATATTATTGCAGAAAATAAAAAAGATATTGATATAGCCATAAAAAAAGGCATTCCAGACCCCATGATTGATAGGTTGGAATTAAACGAGAAAAGGCTTGCATCAGTTATAGAAGGCATAGAGCAGGTAATTAACCTTAAAGACCCTATAGGGGAAGTAATGCATATGGACAAGATGCCTAATGGCTTACTAATAGGCCAAATGAGGGTGTCTATAGGTGTTATAGGGATTATATATGAATCTAGGCCAAATGTAACTGTAGATGCAGCGTGTCTTTGTATTAAGTCAGGAAATGCTGTTGTACTTCGCGGGGGAAGTGATGCTATAAATTCTAACATCGCTTTAGTTAAGTCTTTAAAAAAGGCATTAGGAAAGTCAGGCCTTCCAACGGATACTATTGCAATAATAGAAGATACATCAAGGGATGCTGTTAACTATTTTATGAAGATGAATGAATATGTTGACGTTTTGATCCCAAGAGGGGGAGCAGGACTGATAAAATCTACTATTGAAAACTCAACAATACCTGTAATACAGACAGGAGTTGGCAACTGCCACATATACGTGGATGAGCATGCTGATTTAAATATGGCAGAGAAGATTGTAGTCAATGCAAAGGTAAGTAGACCAGGAGTGTGCAATGCCGCTGAAAAGCTTTTAGTTCATAAAGATATTGCAGAAGAGTTCCTCCCTAAAATAGTAAATTCTTTAAATAAACATGGAGTTGAAATAAGGGGATGCCAAAATACAAGAAAGATAGCTGGGAATATTAAAGAAGCCACGGATGATGATTGGGGAGAAGAATACCTTGATTATATAATCGCTATAAAAGTAGTAGACTCAATACAAGAGGCAGTACACCATATAAATAGATATGGAACCAAACATTCTGAAGCAATTATTACTGAAAACTATACTAACGCTCAAAAATTTCTATCTGAAGTAGATGCTGCTGCAGTATATGTAAACGCCTCTACAAGATTTACTGATGGATATGAATTTGGTCTTGGAGCTGAAATTGGTATAAGCACACAAAAGATTCATGCAAGAGGGCCTATGGGACTTAAAGAATTAACAACTACAAAGTATATTATATACGGTAATGGCCAAACAAGAGAATAAACGTATATTATCTATTAAAGTTATGGTATACTATGCTTATATATGAACTATATCGTATATTAAGTCTATAATATACGGATATTTGTTAAAGGAGATGTAGCATATGCATGATGTGTATGAAAACCCGCTTGTTAAGAGATATTCAAGCAAAGAAATGTCAGAGATTTTTTCCCCAGATAAAAAGTTTAGGACATGGAGAGAGCTTTGGATAGCTCTTGCTGAATCAGAGAAAGAATTAGGCCTTAATATAACTGATGAGCAAATAAATGAAATGAGAAAGTATAAAGATGATATTAATTATGATGTAGCAGAAAACAGAGAGAAAGAAATAAGACATGATGTAATGTCTCATGTATATTCCTATGGTGTGCAATGCCCTAAAGCAAAACCAATTATACATTTAGGCGCTACAAGCTGCTATGTAGGAGATAATACAGACCTTATTTTAATGAAAGAAGCACTTGCTATTATTAAGTATAAATTAATAAATGTACTATCAGAATTAAAAAAGTTTGCATTAAAGTATAAAGATACTCCAACCCTTTCATTTACTCACCTTCAGCCTGCACAGCTTTCTACTGTAGGTAAAAGAGCATGCCTTTGGATGCAGGATCTGTTTATGGATTTAGATCTCATTGAGTTTGAGTTAAATAATATGAAGTTTCTTGGTGTAAAAGGTACTACAGGGACTCAGGCAAGCTTTATGGAGTTATTTGATGGAGACGATGATAAGGTTAAGGCTCTTGATAGAATGGTTACAGAAAAGATGGGCTTTAAAGAATGTTTCCCGGTTACAGGGCAAACATATCCTAGAAAAGTAGATAGCAGGATACTTGATGTGCTATCCCAGATAGCCCAAAGTGCATATAAATTTAGCAATGATATAAGAATACTTCAAAGCATGAAGGAAATTGAAGAACCCTTTGAAAAAAGCCAAATAGGTTCATCTGCCATGGCATATAAGAGAAACCCAATGAGAAGCGAGAGGATATCATCTCTTTCAAGGTTTATAATAATAACTGCCATGAACCCTGCAATTACCGCATCTACTCAGTGCTTTGAAAGAACACTTGATGATTCTGCAAACAAAAGGATAACTATACCTGAAGCATTTATGGCATGCGATGGGATACTGAACCTTTATATGAACGTTGTAGACGGTCTTGTAGTATATGAAAAGGTAATAAACCAACATATTTTAAATGAACTTCCTTTTATGGCCACGGAAAATATATTGATGGAAGCCGTTAAAAGGGGAGGGGATAGGCAAGAGCTACATGAAAGAATAAGGATCCATTCTATGGAAGCTGGCAAAGCCGTAAAGGTGGAAGGATTACCTAATGACCTGATTGATAGAATTATAAATGACGATTCTTTTAATATAGATAAAGATGAAATACTATCTATGCTAAAACCTGAAAACTTCATTGGCCGTTCACCAAAACAAGTAACTGAATTTATTGATCAATATATAGATCCTGTTTTAGAAAAATACAAATCACAGTTAGGAATTGAAGTTGAAATCAATGTGTAAACCAAAGATGCAAAAAATCCTCTTACGTAACCCCTTGCTTATGACGTTGCGTAATCATGTAGTATAAGAGCAAGGAGGTGATTTCTATGCCGCAATACACAACCGGGGAATTGGCAAAACTGTGTAACATTACTGTTCGGACAGTGCAGTTCTATGATACAAAAGATTTGTTAAAGCCCTCGGAACTTACAGAGGGGGGACGGCGTCTGTATTCCGATGACGACCTTAATAGACTCCGTTTTATCTGTATGCTAAAAGCTCTCGGATTAACTCTTGGAACAATAAAAGGAACACTAGACAGCGATAATTCTACGAAAGTGCTCCTTTTATTGCTTGATGAGCAAGCTAAGCAGATTGACGGCGAAATCCAAGACAGGCAGAAGCAATTAGAATCCATTAAAGTTGTAAAAGACAATATACACAGCACGGGCAAAATCACGGTTAATTCAATTCGCGACATAGAACACATTATGGAGAGTAAAAAAGTACTTAAAAAAACGCACTTAACCATGCTTGCCGTAGGCTTATTGATGGATGTCATATTAGTTGTTACGGTTATTATTTGGATTGCAAAAGGGCTATGGCTGCCATTTGCAATTGGAATGTCATTTGTTATATTAATGGGAGTTATGATTACACGAATGTACTATATGAATACCGAATACATCTGTGCGGAATGTAACACAAAATTCAGACCGGTATTATCAAAATTTTTATTTTCCAATCATACGCCCAAAACAAGAAAATTGACCTGCCCGCATTGTGGTTATACAGGATATTGTGTTGAGATTGGCGCAGAGAGAGAGTCTTAAGCCACAAAATCAGAAGGCACTCCACGGATGTAATTCCGCGGAGTGCCTTGCCAATTATCAAACCAATACACATTTTTTGCTAGGAAGTGATAGTTAGAGCTATTAAATATTATTTTACTGTTATAAATACTAAGGAGGGTTTTTTAATGAAAAAAACAATATCAATATTAATTTGTGCTTTAATGGTGTTTAGTTTTAATCTTGATGCCTATGCATCTTCATCTGTTCCAACAAGCATGGATCAAACAGAGATAGATAGGCTTGGCCAAATGACGCTACAAGAATTAGAAAAGATAGCTAAACCTATGCCTGAAAATGCTTTAAGTTATTATGATGATCCAATAACTGGTGATAAAGCAATAAGGTTAGGAAATCCCAAAAGCATACCAAAGGAGGGCATATTTTATTTTGAAAATAAAGGGCTATCAAATAAATCATATAAAAACTTTTATAAATTTTTATATGTTACAAGAACAGTTACAGATACACCTAATATGATTACTTATCATATATATACCTGGGATTTTACTAATGGTTCTCTTTCGAATAGTGGAGAATTAATAGGAGATCAGTATTATCCTGAATTATATAAAGAGTTGTTTAGTAATCCTACTGATAATAAAGATGATGATAAGGAGTATCCCAGTAATCCCGAAGAGGATAATGATGATAGCACTGATAGTGGTAGCAGTGATACTACTGGCAGTATTTATTACAAGAAAAGAATATCAGGAGCAAACAGAATAGATACTTCTAAATATATAGCAGAGGAATTTTCAGATAATACAGTAGATAGTGTTATTTTAGCAACAGCATATAATTATCCTGATTCATTAACAGGTAGTGTACTTGCAACTAAATTAAATGCTCCTATACTTCTTGTAGGATCTGCAAATGATAACAAACCTATATTTGACTATATTAAAGAGCATTTAAGTAGTAATGGAACCATATATGTATTAGGTGGCAAAGATGCTGTAAATGAAAGTACTATTAATACATTAAAAGCATTAGGCTACACAAATATTAAAAGGCTTTCAGGTGGTAATAGATATGATACATCAAAAGAAATAAGCAAAGAATTAAATGTAGATATGGGTACACCAATAGTTATTGCAACAGGGAATGATTTTTCAGATGCATTATCTATAAGCAGTATTGCTGCAGCAAAAGGCTATCCAATACTTTTAACAGAGAAAGATACTTTGACTTCACAAACAAAGGAAATGATAAATAAAATAAAACCCGAAAAAATATACATTGCAGGTGGCACAAAAGTTATTACAGATAAAATAAAAAATAATATTAAATCAGTTTCAGGGCTAGATGATAGCAATTATAATTGGGACTTTATATAATCTTTTAGACGACATTGGAAATAAATTTAAAGAGATTTTACAAAAGTACAATATTAAGACTCCTTAGGAGTCTTTTTTTATGCAAAAATTCATTGGTGCAAATTATGCAATTTTGTATTATAATATGACATATAGCAACAATAACTACTGCGTTTCATGATCATATCAACTGAAAACGCTTCTCAAGTAAAATACTTCCAAACTATACAAATATGAATTATCCACAGTAAATACTTGCAATATTATCAACAGATGTTATCCACAGCTGTTAATTACAGTAAGATTTATAAATATTAGTAATAATTAAAAGTTTAACTAGTACTTATATTAAATTTTAGCTTAAAGACATCAAATGTGATAAAATGAACCTTATAAAGATTTATATTGGGGGTGTTTTAATGTATAAGAAGGTAGGATTTATTGGATCAGGAAATATGGCAGGTGCCATAATTGGGGGTTTAGTAAAGTCTGGTTTTTTAAGTTGTGAGAATATATTTATAAGCGATAAAAATAATGATAAAACAAAAAAATTAAAAGATGATTTAAGGGTTGATATAGCTGAGAGTAATCTAGATATAATAGAAAAATGTGATGTAGTTATACTTTCTGTAAAACCAAATATATATGAAACAGTTTTAAATGAAATAAAGCAATCACCTAATATCAAAAGTAAGCTTATTGTAACTATTGCAGCAGGTATTACAATTGATTATGTTAAAGGCTTTTTTGATTCAGACATTAAAGTTATAAGGACGATGCCTAACACTCCTGCCCTTGTGGGGGAGGGAATGACTGGAATTACATATAAATCTCCTGTTACGCAAAAAGATGTTGAATTCGTTAAAGAAATGTTTTCAAGTTTTGGACTTGTTGAGGTTATGGATGAGAAGCAGATAGATGCGGTTTCATCTTTATGTGGATCTAGTCCTGCTTATGTTAGCATGTTCATTGAAGCAATGGCAGATGCAGGAGTCCTTCTTGGGCTTCCAAGAGAAGCATCTTATAAAATGGCAGCTCAGTCTGTAAAGGGTACAGCAGAGATGATTATAAAAACAGGTAAGCATCCAGCCCAAATAAAAGATATGGTATCCTCTCCAGGGGGAACTACAATAGAGGGTGTAAGGGTATTAGAGGATAAGGCAATGAGAAGTGCAGTAATAGAAGCAGTTATTGCCGCAGCAGAAAAAGCAAAAGATATGGGTAAGAAGTAGATACATAATATTTTGATTAACATAACAATATTATGTATACTATGGAGGAGCTTATGACACAAATTTTAGAAATGATTATAGCTATATTAATTAGCCTGTTTATTTTACTACAAGGGATATTAATGTTTAGGGACCTAAAGAAAGATTATGGTAAGGAAAAGAAGAGAAGCGAAAACCAGAAAAGAAAGGTAAAAAGCGAAAGAAGACTCAGGGTAATAAAATAATATAGTAATTTTAATGTTATTCACACATTATTATGCCCATGAAGATATAAATATCGCAGTTTATGTTTTCATAGGCATAATAAAAAAAATAAACAATGCACTAAATATCAATTTAGTGCATTGTTCTTAAAAAATTTCATTTTGTATGGAAAACTAGGGGGGGAAAATTTTATGCACAAGGGTTTGATCACATCTAAAGGAGACAATATACCTCAGACTGTTGTAGAATTCTTATATTATTTAAGATCCGTAAAAGGCAAATCAGAAAATACTATAGATGGCTATAAGATAGACTTATCTATTTTTTTTAAGTTTATGAAGCAGTATAAAGGAGGTGAAGATGAAAATGATAGGCTTGAGGATATAATAATTCATGATATTGATATAGATTTTATATCTTCTATAAAATTACCTGATATATATGCATTTATTAATTACATAACGATTGTAAGAAAGAATGGCTCCAATGCTAGGGCGAGAAAGACAGCAGCAATAAAATCATATTATAACTATATGGTAAACAAGGTAAAACTACTAGATGAAAACCCAAGCTTAGAGCTTGAGGCTCCAAAGATAGGCAAGCATAATCCTGTGTATCTTACATTAAATGAAAGCAGGCAGCTTTTAAACGCAATAGATGGAAAATATAAGGAAAGAGATTATGCAATAATAACTCTTTTTCTAAACTGTGGACTTAGGCTGTCAGAACTTGTTGGAATAGATCTTGGGGATATAAAAGGGGATGCATTAACAGTAAGAGGGAAAGGAAATAAAGAAAGGGCAGTGTATCTAAATAAGGCTTGTGAGGCTTCCATATCAGACTATATGGATATAAGGTTTGATATGGATGTACCAAAAGAGTGCAGGGCGCTTTTTATAAGTCAAAGGAAAAGTAGAATAAGCAAAAGAACTGTCCAGCATATTGTAGATAAATATCTCGAAAAGGCTGAGCTTACGGGAGAGAATTATTCTGTCCATAAACTAAGACACACTGCAGCTACGCTTATGTATAAATACGGAAATGTAGATATAAGAACTCTCCAGCAAATACTTGGTCATGAGAGCGTTTCAACTACAGAAATATATACCCATGTAGATGATGAACAAGTTAGAGTGGCACTTAATAAAAATCCATTAGCTGAAGAGACAAAATAACCTGTGTAAGTAAAATATACAATATTTTACGTCTTTATTGTTAATTAGGTGGTATTATTTGGCTCTTAAACGGCAAAATACGCTAAAACGCTTTAAAATGCCTTGTAAGGGCTGCGTTTATATTTACCTATGTTATTATACCTTTAAAATCGTTATAAGGCCAATAAAAGAATCCGTTATTATGCCATTGGTTGTTATATAATGGTTGAAAAGTAAAATGACAACACCATCAGGATGGGTAATGGTTTATTAGATTTTCAGATAACTTTTTATAAAAACATAAATACCTATAGCTATGAATGGTAGTAATCTTATAAGGGGATTGATTGTTGATTGAAACAGACCAAATATATAGTAGATTAAAATAAGTCCAAAAAATAATATTAATAATATAAATTTTTCTTTATTACTTAAACTATTTTTCATTTTTGTATTCCTCCTCTATGAAATAACTAACAGTTGTGTGTTTAGTTGTGTGTTTACTGGAACATTCGGATGGCAACTTTGGGAATACTCAGACACGAAACCAGATGTATCCGGACGCTTTACTGCTAATTTGATTATAAAATAATTGCTACATCTAAGCAAGTAAAATAAACATACCCTAATAATTTAAGTTAATGGATTGAAGAGGCCAAATAATTAGAGATATTGATGCAGTAAAAGATGTTATAATTATAGTTATAGCAATGGGTTAGCGGAAGACGGAAGGTAGTGCAAAAAGGAAGGTAATTAAAATGGAATTAACATATGTTGAGGACATTAAGGATGATGTCCAAGAAATGATTAATTCAATGATAGAGCATAATTATGGATTTACGGTTGGGGTTAATAGAGTAATTGCAGAAAATGACTATTACATGTCAAGTAAAAGGCCGATAGAAAGAGATTGTCATTATGTTGCTATTGGTGTCAGTACCATCGAGACTGGTAATATAGGTAATTTAGCAATATCAATAAAAAATGAGATTAAAAGATCTGTTGAAAATATTGAAAAAGGACTATATGATAATTATTTTACTAAAGAAGATAAGAAATATATTAAGAGAGATATTGAAACAATTAAACAAAGTAAATCCTTTTAGAAATCCTATTCAATACTATGCGTTAAAGACAAGTTTAATGCATAGTATTGAATTTCAAATTCCCCTGTTGTATAATTAGGTTAAGTTTAGGCCTGCTTTTAGTTTTTAGAGTTTGGTCGTTTAATGATTAACTTTTAGATTATTATTTTACGGAGGTTTTACTATGCCATCTAATATTACTTTTCAGGAAGAATTAAAGCAAGAACAAATACTTAAGTTAAGAAGATTAATTGATTCCCTGCCTAAATTCTGCAGAGAATTCTTTATTGGTATTGAACCTACAACCTCTATGCGCACGAGAATTGCTTATGCTTATGATCTTAATATGTTCTTCCAATATCTTATAGAAAATAATGAACATTTTAGGGACAAACCCCTCTCCTCTATTACACTAGCAGATATGGAGGCTCTAGAGGCTTCAGATATTGAGGCATACTTAGAATACCTTAACTTCTATGTTAAGGTTGATGAAGATAATCCTGATGAATACTTAGAGTTTTCTAATAATAACAAAGCAAAAGCAAGAAAACTATCTACTATTAGGTCTTTTTACAAGTATTTTTATAATAGAAAGAAAATTAAAGTAAACCCTGCCTCCTTTGTGGATATGCCTAAGATACATGACCAGCCAATAACAAGGCTTGAGGTTGATGAGGTTGCAAGGCTGCTAGATATGGTTGAATCAGGAGAAAAGTTAACTAAAACTCAGCTTAGGTATCAAAAGTATACTAAGACAAGGGATCTTTGTATACTATCGCTATTTTTAGGAACAGGAATAAGGGTTAGTGAACTTGTTGGAATAGATATTTCAGATATAGACTTTAATGTAAATGGATTTAAAATAACAAGAAAAGGTGGAAATCAGGTAGTATTATATTTTGGCGATGAAGTTGAAAATGCAATTAAAGATTATTTAGATGAGAGAAAACTTATAACCCCCCTTTCAGGCCACGAAGATGCACTATTTCTATCTCTTCAAAGGAAAAGAATAAGTGTAAGGGCTGTTCAAGCTCTTGTTAAAAAGTATACCCAAATGGTAACAAGCATAAAGAATATATCCCCTCACAAATTAAGAAGTACCTATGGTACAAACCTATATAGAGAAACTGGGGACATATACCTTGTTGCAGATGTACTTGGCCATAAAGATGTAAATACAACTAAAAAACACTATGCTGCAATAGATGATGATAAAAGAAGAATGGCTGCAAAGGTTGTAAAGCTTAGAGAAGATTAAAAATAATGCATGGCTTTTTTCCATGCATTATTTTTATTTAAAGCTTCCACATAGCTTTACTGGAATTTTTATTTCTTGCCCTGGCCTTATATTTGCTGATGATAGATTATTTGTTTTTCGTATGTAGTATATATTCTTTCTTGTATCGCTATTATTTTTACAATTATTTTCTGCAATATTCCACAGTGTATCCCCCTTCTCAACAATAACTACTTTATATTCTTCTTTACTAGATTTTCCACTTACAATGCTATTATTAGTAAAAGCAAATATAAAAAGAAGAAAGGCAATTCCACCGAAGGTTAGTTTAATTATGTCTTTTTTATTCATAAAATCACTCCTTACAGAACTTATGTTCGTCTATAATTTTATTTTACACGAACATAAGTTCTATGTCAATGATAATCGTAAAAAAAGAACATAAGTTTGCCACATATATTCTACTATGATATAATTATATAAATACATCTAATTTCCATAACAAGTATGGGAGGTTTTTTATAAATGAATGATATACCGAATAAATGTGATAAGCAAACAGAAATACTAATGTTCATAAAAAGTGAAATACAAGAAAAGGGCTATCCACCTTCCGTTAGAGAAATTTGCAGTGCTGTAGGGCTTAGGTCAACTTCTACAGTTCATGGGCATCTAGAGAGGCTTGAGAAAAAAGGATATATAAGAAGAGATCCTTCAAAGCCAAGGGCTATAGAGGTTTTAGATAACCAAATAGCAAAAAAGGAAATGGTTAATATACCTATTGTGGGAAAGGTTACTGCAGGGCAACCTATCCTTGCCATAGAAAATATTGATGATTATTTTCCAGCTCCTCTTAATTTTGTTCAATCTAATAATCAAACATTTATGTTAAAAGTATCTGGTGAAAGCATGATTGAAGCTGGAATATTAGATGGGGATTTGCTTGTTGTTGAACAAAAGTCCACTGCTGAAAATGGAGATATTGTTGTTGCATTAATTGGCGATGAAGCAACCGTTAAAACCTTTTATAAAGAAGACGGATACATAAGGCTGCAGCCTCAAAACTCAACTATGGATCCTATAATAGTTAAAGATGCTTCAATACTTGGAAAGGTAATTGCTCTACTTAGGAGAATGTAAAAAAGCTTATGGAATTAAATATTCCATAAGCTTTTTTACGTGCGCCCGACATGGGCGCAGTCCTCTACTACTTTTTACAGGCTTATAATACCTTTTTTAATCATGCTTTGAAGAGCTATTAATACCCCTATTTTTGAATGTTCATAGGTAAGTCCACCTTGAAGGTATGCAATAAATGGTGGCCTAATTGGGGCATCTGCACTTAGTTCTATGGATGAGCCCTGTATAAAAGCTCCTGCAGCCATTATTACTTTATCTGTATAGCCAGGCATATCCCAAGCTTCAGTAGTAACGAAGGAATCTACTGGGGAACCTTTTTGTATACCTTTGCAGAATTCAACTAATGCATCTTCATTATTAAATTTAATAGCCTGTATTATATCGCTTCTTTTATCTTTATATTTAGGAGATACTTCATATCCCAAAATCTCAAATAGCCTTGAGCAAAATACTGCTCCCTTTAGTGCTTCCATTGTAACATGTGGAGCTAGAAATAATCCTTGGTAAAGCTGGCGCATTACTCCAAAGGTTGATCCACATTCTCTTCCTATTCCAGGTGATGTAAGCCTATAGGATGCCTGCTCAACATATTTTTTCTTTCCAGCTATATATCCACCAGTTGGAGCTATTCCACCTCCAGGATTCTTTATTAAAGAACCAGCCATAAGGTCTGCCCCTACACCTGTAGGCTCATCAATATCCAAAAATTCACCATAACAATTATCCGCAAAACATATAACATCACTTCTTATGGATTTTATAAAACTAATTACTTCTTTTATTTTATCTAGTGTAAGTGAAGGCCTCCATCCATACCCTGTTGACCTTTGTATTTCAATTAGCCTAATGGTATTATCATCTAATAAATTCTTTTTAATATTTTCATAATCAAAGCCCCCATCTGAGAGCAGGTCCACTTGCTTATATTTAACTCCATATTCTTTTAAAGAACCAGGGCTTTCCTCAATACCTATTATTGATTCTAATGTGTCATAAGGCATTCCTGTTACAGATAATATAGTATCAGAAGGCCTAAGGTTTCCAAATAGAGCAACAGCTATTGCATGGGTTCCAGATACTATATGAGGCCTAACTAATGCATCCTCACATCTAAAGACATCTGCATACACCTTATCTAAAGTATCCCTTCCAATATCACCATAACCATAACCAGTGCTGTTTGTAAAATGGGAATCAGAAACCCTATTATTTTGAAAAGCCTTAAGCACCTTATACTGGTTATACTCTTTTATTTTATCAATATCTACAAACTCCCCTTTTATATCATCCTCTACCCTTTCCGCTAAATCGCAGATAGATTCATCAATAGAATATTCGTTATATAAGTAATCCTTAGTAGTTTTAAGCATATATTTTCCTCCAATATGTATTATATATATTTCCACTTAAACATTTTACATCATATTAAGACGGAAATCTATAACGTGGAATTTTACCTAGGTTAAAATTTAAAAATGGGCCCCTGTTTTTTAGAATCTTTCTCACATTATTAAAGCCTGTTTTATTTAGAGCAGATATTTTTATTATTTTGACTCCAACCAAATTTTCGCTTAAAACATTTACCCCCATTATGGAGCCTTTTATATCTGCCTTATTTGCTAATACAATATAATTGCCTCTTTTTTTACCTAACTTATACATGGCCATATCTACATCATCTATATCTTTATAATTTAGAATACAGGATGCATCAATAATATGTAGTATTAAGTTGTTTTCCCTAATTAAGCTTAGTGTTTGAGCCATTCCATTTCGAACGCTTTGTTCATAGCTTATACTTGAACTTATAGCTGGGGAATCAATAAACACATTATTTTTATTACTTAAATTTATATTGGCAATTTGAAGAGATCTTGTAGTATATGGACTGCTGTTTACAATGGTATCTCTGAAATAATTTATGCTTTTTTCCTTTATATTTTCCCTTGAATCTGTTTTGAAATTAATCTTTATATTTTTATATCCCATGTATTCAGCATAATTTAGTAAAAATAGTGTCTTTCCAGCATTGGTTCTTCCTGTAATCAATAGGCTATTTCCACTATCCATTAATAAAATCATCTCCCCTTAGAGTAATTAAATCTTCTCTTGAAATTGTCTTTTTATGAATAAGTCTTGATGCTTGTTTTCTTATAGCCTTTTCTACTATGTTTCTAACAAGCCTTGCATTACCCATTCTATAATCATTTGAATCCATGCTTTTTTCTATTATAGATTTGATCTTTATCCTTGCATCTATAGATAATTTATATTCCCTTTTATCTACTATCATCTTTGCTATTTTCATAAGTTCATCTATATTATAGTCTTTAAATTCTATGGTAATTGGGAATCTGGATTTAAGCCCAGGGTTTATTGAAATAAAATTGTCCATCTCGCTCTTATAGCCTGCAAGAATTAATATAAAATTATTTTTATTATCCTCCATTGCCTTAACTAATGTATCTATTGCCTCTTTCCCAAAGTCTTTATCTCCTCCCCTTGCAAGAGAATAAGCCTCATCTATAAAAAGTATACCACCCATTGCCCTTTTTACCTGCTCCCTTACCTTTAAAGCTGTATGCCCTATGTATTCTCCAACAAGGTCTGCTCTTTCGACTTCTATTAGATGTCCCTTTTCAAGTATTCCTATTTTATTAAATATCTTTCCAAGTATCCTTGCTACAGTTGTTTTACCAGTCCCAGGATTCCCTTTAAATATCATGTGAAATACTAAAGAATCTGCGTTTAAATTCTCCTCTTTTCTCCTTTTTTGAATTACTGCAAATGCTTGTATTTCTCTTATAAGCTTCTTTACATCATCAAGACCTATTAAGCTGTCTAATTCGTTCATTACATCATCAATGCCTTCTTTTTGCCTTTCCCCTCTTGTAAGGTCTTTTCCTAGGATTGTGTCCTTATTAGTGCTGTCATTATCGCAGGCTGCTTTAATATAATCTGTACATGATATTTTGCCCATCTTAACTAAATCCAGTAAGTATTCATATTTATCTCTCACAGAATCAACTCCGGATTTTTACCTATCATATTTATATTATGCATGAAATAAATATTTGTGACTTTATATATATAAATAATTAAGTTAAAAAAACCGGTATATCCGGTTTTTTAATCTTACTCTTCTATTTCATCTTGAGAAGAAGTGAATAATATAGGAGATTGGGGAGATATTGTAGATACTGCATGTTTATATATAAGTATTTGCTTATCATCTGAGTTTAGTACTATTGTAAAGTTATCAAATCCTTTTACATATCCTTTTAACTGAAATCCATTAACTAGATGTATAGTTACGAAAATACGATCCTTTCTTGCCTGATTTAAAAAAACATCTTGCAGGTTATTGTTTACCTTATTCATAAAAATCATCCTCCATAAAATACTAATTTGATTTAATAATAGGCTTAATGTTTAATGCTTAATAATATTAATATAATTAAGTAATTCTATATTGTACTTAGTTTTCCTTTTATATATGTTACTATATTTTGAGATATATCTTGTATATTGTTAAATTCATCTACATTTACCCAATATATATTATCTTCTCTCCTAAACCAGGTTAATTGTCTTTTGGCAAAGTGCCTTGTACTCTGCTTTAGTTTATCTATAGCTCCATCCATAGATAAACTTCCTTCTGTATATGATACCATTTCTTTATACCCAAGTCCTTGCATAGAAACTAAATCCTTACTATACCCCATATTTAATAGATTTTTAACCTCATCTAGCAGTCCTTTTTCCATCATTATATCCACTCTTTTATTGATTCTATCATAAAGCTTTTTTCTATCCATGGTAAGGCCAACAATACATGTGTCATATTCAATTGGAATAAGCTTAGATTCTCTTTGGTACTCAGATATGGTTTTCCCGCTGTATTTATACACTTCAAGAGCCCTAATTACCCTTTTTAAATCATTTACGTGGAGTCTTTCGAAAGACTCTTTATCTACATCTTTTAGCATATTGTGTACATACTCATTTCCATTAATTTCAGCTAATTGGTTTAGCCTATTTCTAAATTCCCAATCACAGATGGTACTGCTAAAATCAAGATTATGGGTTAGAGAATTGACAAAAAGCCCTGTCCCTCCAACCACCATTGGAAGTTTCCCTCTAGATAGTATATCATCAATATACTCTTTAGCTTTATCTCTAAATACTGCAACGGAAAAGTCTTCATCTGGATATACAACATCTATCATATAATGCTTAATTCCATCCATCTCTTCCCTCTTAAGCTTTGCAGTACCTATATCCATATATTTATAAACCTGCATAGAATCAGCAGATATTATCTCACCATTTAGCTTTTTAGCAATCTCTATAGATACATTTGACTTACCAACAGCTGTAGGTCCTATAAGTAAAAATAAAGGTTTACCCATTTTTGCCCCCCTATTGTATTCTCTTAAATTTTTTCTCTAGTTCATTTTCCGTAAGCTTGATTATTGTAGGTCTTCCATGAGGACAAGTATAGGGATTGTTTATTTTCCTAAGGCCGCTAACTATTTCCTCCATCTCTTTTTGTACAAGCCTGTTATTTGCTTTTACAGCGCTTTTACATGCCATGGTATAGAGCATCTTATCTATAATGCTCCTTCCAGATAAATCATCTGATCCAGCAAGATCAATAAGCTCAATAAAGAGCTGTTTAAGCTGAGGCTCTCCAAATATAACTGGTACTGAGCGAAGTATTACAGAATTTGTACCAAAATACTCAAGTTCAAACCCAAGTTTTTGGAACTTTTCTATATTCTCTTTAACAATATTCCTCTCTTTTTGTGTTAACTCGACTAATAATGGAGATATAAGTCCCTGAGATATTACTCCACTTGTTTCAAAATCGCCTTTGAACTTTTCATATAATATCCTTTCATGGGCTGCATGCTGATCAATTATATAAAGTCCATCAGGCCCTTGAGCAAGTATATATGTAAGGCAGCACTGACCTATTATTATAAGTGGAGGAAGAAGATTTTTTACACTTTCTATATTTGGTTTATTTGTTTCCACCTTTACGGAGTTAATAGGTTCATAATTTTTGGTATCATACTCTATATTCTTAACAGGTGCTTCCATGTTTATACCTGTATTTTCATATTCTGCCTCCTTTACCCTAGGTGCTACAGAATAGTCTTTAGGGAACATCTCAACCTGTACCCTTTTTTCTTCTATATCATCATCATATTTCTTTTCTACCTTTAGCTTAGTATCAGGTATTAATACTTCACCTGTAAGCCCATTTCTTATAGTATTAAATACAGCAGAAAATACCTCTTTTTGGTCTTGAAATCTAACCTCTGATTTTGTAGGGTGAACATTTACGTCTACAAGATCTGGGTATATTGTAATAAATAGAATGCAGGATGCAAATTTGCTTATGGGGAGGTAAGTTTTATAAGCATTATCTACTGCTGCTGTTAGCATTTTGTTTTTTATAAACCTTCCATTTACAAAGAAAAGCTGACGATTTCTATTTGATCTTGCAGCATCAGTATTTCCGATGAAGCCTCCGATTGATAATATATTTCCTGTATATGATATCTTTATTAATGACCCATAGGCCTCTTTCCCATATAAAGTGAGTACAACATTTCCTAAATCACCATCTCCAGGTGTATTAAATATTACCTTTCCATCCTTTATATATTTAAACGATATTGAAGGCTTTGATAAAGCCAGGCTATATAGGCTTTCAGATACAATGGTCCCCTCTCTAGATTCAGTCTTTAAAAACTTTAATCTCGCAGGAGTATTGTAAAAAAGATTCCTTACAATAATACTTGTACCATCAGTACATCCGCAGTCTTCTACAGATTCAAATTCGCCGCCGTTTATTATTATTTTACTTCCATAGGTTTCTTCTTTTAGCTTTGTAGACATTTCAACATGAGAAACTGAAGCAATACTGGCTAATGCCTCTCCACGAAACCCCAATGTTTTTATATTATTTAAATCATCTTCCCTTATAATTTTGCTAGTTGCATGCCTAATAAAGGATACTTTTGCATCCTCTCTTGTCATGCCACATCCATTATCGGTTACCCTCATATATGATATTCCGCCATTTTTTATCTCAACAGTTATAGATGCTGCACCAGCATCTATTGAGTTTTCAACAAGCTCTTTAATAACTGATGCAGGTCTTTCTACGACCTCACCAGCAGCAATTTTATTTGAAACATTGCTATCTAAAATATGAATTTTATCCATATAAACACCCTCACTAATATTTATTTACCTCTTTCACTAATTTATAAAGGAAATTTAAAGATTCCATTGGGGTCATGTTTAATATGTCTATATTTTTTAATTCATTAATTATATTTAAGTTTTCCATAGAAAAGAAGTCTAGCTGCTTTGGACTCTCCGCTACAACCTCATTATCTACATCCTTCTTTTTTGTTAAATCATTTTTTTCAATAGTACTTAATATTTCCTTTGCTCTATCTATTATACCATTAGGCAGGCCTGCAAGCTTTGCAACCTGTATTCCATAACTTTGATCTGCTCCACCCCTTATTATCTTCCTTAGAAATATTATGTCATCTCCATGCTCCTTTACGGATATGCAATAATTTTTAATGCCATCTATAGTGCCCTCAAGCTCTGTAAGCTCATGGTAATGGGTAGCAAATAGAGTTTTCGCACCAATATTTTCTTTATTGCTTATATACTCAATTACAGACCATGCAATGCTCAGTCCGTCAAAGGTACTTGTACCTCTTCCAACTTCATCAAGCAATATGAGGCTATCAGATGTTGCATTATTTACAATGTTTGCGACCTCAGACATTTCAACCATAAAAGTGCTTTGCCCACCTGATAGATCATCAGATGCTCCAATCCTTGTAAATATTCTATCAACTGTTCCAATGTCAGCGCTGTCTGCTGGTATAAAAGACCCTATTTGAGCCATTAATACTAATAGGGCAACCTGTCTCATATAGGTGCTTTTACCTGCCATATTAGGCCCTGTAATTATGGCTACCCTGTTGTCATCCTTGTCAAGATAAGTATCATTTGGAACAAAGGTATTATTGGGGAGCATCCTCTCTACAACGGGATGTCTTCCATTTTTTATATTTATTATGCCATCATCAGAAATATTTGGCTTTACATAGTCATAAAGGCTTGCTGCAATAGAGAGAGACAAAAGAGCATCTATGTTTGAAATAGCCATTGATGTCCTTTGCATCCTTTGAATCTCTTTTGATATTGCACTCCTTATATCACAAAATATTTTGTACTCAATGGAAACTACCTTTTCTTCCGCACCAAGTATTGTAGATTCCATTTCTTTTAATTCAGGTGTAATATATCTTTCTGCATTAACAAGTGTTTGCTTTCTTATATATCTATCTTCAGGTACTAAATTTAAATTAGATTTTGTAACCTCTATATAATATCCAAATACTTTGTTATATCCTACTTTTAAAGATCTAATACCTGTTTCCTCTTTTTCTTTGTTTTCAAGATTTACTAACCAGTTCTTGCCCTCTTTTGACGCAGTCCTTAATTTATCAACCTCACTATTGTATCCATCTTTTATAATAAGGCCATCTTTTACAGACATTGGAGGGTCATCAATTATTGATCTATCAATTAAATCATACACATCATCTAATGTATCTATACTGTCTCTTAGTTTCACAATCATACTTGAGCTACAGGTATTTAAACATTCTTTAACATAAGGAAAGCTAGATATGGATTGCTTCAATGATATTAAATCCCTTGCATTTACATTACCATATACTATCTTGCCTATAAGCCTTTCTATATCATATATGTTTTTTAAATTTTCCTTTAGAGTTTCAGATACATAAACATTTTCTATAAGCTCCCCAACAGCATCTAATCTTTCTTTTATAGAATCTTTTGAAATTAGGGGCTCCTCAATCCATTTCCTTAGTGTTCTAGCTCCCATTGCTGTTATGGTTTTGTCAAGTACATAAAGAAGAGAGCCTTTTTTAGATTTATTCCTCATTGTCTCTGTAAGTTCAAGGTTTGCCCTTGTTGACATATCAAAAGTCATAAAATCTCCTGAAGAATATATATTAAGCGTATTTATATGGGAAAAGTCAGTCTTTTGAGTTTCCTCTATATAACTTAAAAGTGCCCCGCTTGCACAAACGGCTGAGGTTATGGATAGTTTTTTGCCCAAATTAGGAAATTGTTTATATAGCTTATTAATGCTCTCATTATAATTAAAGTATTTGCTATCATATTCGCTCATGGATACATTAAATCTGCTTGTAATATATTTTATTTTATCTTGGTTTTTAGAAAACTCATGGTTATATATAATTTCAGAAGGATCTAGCCTTGCAATCTCATCTATTAAACCCTTTATACCTGAATGTACAATTTCAGTTGTATTAAATTCACCTGTTGATATATCACAATATGCTAATGCATACCATTCACCATTTTTATATATGCTCATTATATAATTGTTTTTATTCTCATCAAGCATATCAACATTTGTTATGGTGCCAGGGGTTACTATCTTTATTATATCCCTTTTTACAATTCCAGTAGCCTCTGCAGGGTCTTCAATCTGCTCACATATGGCGACCTTATATCCTTTTTCAATTAGCTTTGATATATATGAATCTGCTGCGTGATATGGAATTCCACACATTGGAGCCCTATCTTTAAGTCCGCAATCTCTTCCTGTTAAAACAAGTTCAAGTTCCCTAGATGCTACTTTAGCATCTTCAAAGAACATTTCGTAAAAGTCCCCTAGCCTAAAAAAAAGTATAGAGTCCTTACATCTTTCTTTTACTTCAAGGTATTGTTGCATCATAGGAGTAAGCTGTGCCACATAGATTCCTCCTTAGTATAGTTTATTGAATCTCTCCGTTTAATGACCATGTTAATGCCTCGTTTATATGAACCTTTACGATTTTGCCATAAAGGCTTTTATCTCCTCTGCTGAAATTAATTAGTTTTCCAGTATCAGATCTTCCAGATAGTTTAGTATCATCATTTTTACTTGTTCCCTCAACTAATACTTCAACGGTTTTGCCTACATATTCTTTATTTTTGTCTAAGCTATGTTTATTTAAAGCATCAACTAGTCTATTAAACCTGTTATGTTTTGTATCATCATCCACCATATCCTCCATTTTGTATGCTGGAGTTCCTTTTCTTTTTGAATAAAGGAAGGTAAATGCGGTGTCATATTTAACTTTATTTACAACATCTAAGGTTTCTAAAAAGTCTTCTTCTGTTTCACCAGGGAAGCCTACTATGAAATCCGTGGTTATTGCAACATTTGGTATCTCTTTTCTTATCTTTTCTATGGTCTCTATATATTTTTCTTTTGTATAGTTTCTGTTCATAATTTTGAGTATCCTATTTGAGCCTGATTGTATTGGAAGATGTATATGCTTACATACCTTATCACAGTCTCTCATTGCATATATAAGCTCATCTGAAAGATCCTTAGGATGTGAAGTCATAAACCTTATTCTCTCTATATTAGGTATTTCATTTAACATTCTAAGGAGCTTTGGAAAATTCATATCCCCCTCCAGCCCTTTTCCGTATGAATTTACATTTTGACCAAGCAGTGTGACCTCTTTATACCCTTTATCTGCAAGGCATTTAACCTCATTAATTATATTCTCTGGGCCTCGGCTTCTTTCCCTGCCTCTTACATATGGTACAATACAATAGGTACAAAAGTTATTGCAGCCATACATTATTGTAACAAGAGAAGATACACTGCTCTCCCTTGCAATTGGAACATCCTCGACTATTTTCCCTTCGCTTTCCCATACATCTATTATAGTATTTTGTGAATTCATTGCATTTGCAACAAGTTCAGGGAATTTATGAAGGTTATGAGTGCCAAATATAAGGCTTACAAATGGATATTTCCTTTTTATAGTATCTGCTACATCCTTTTGCTGCATCATACATCCGCACACGGCTATTATTAAATCTGGATTATTCTTTTTTAAATTCTTAAGTGCGCCTAAATTTCCATATACCTTAAGCTCTGCGTTTTCTCTTACACAACATGTATTAAAAACTATTATATCTGCATTCTCTCGTATTTCACTTTTTTTATAACCCATATTTTCAAGCATGCCTGATAATTTTTGTGAATCCTCTTCATTCATCTGGCAGCCCCAAGTCTCTATATAATAAAGTTTTTCCATATATTTTCCTCCAAGAGTCATTTATAGATAATTAATTCATATTTTCATAACATAAAAGGTCTAACTGTAGTGTATTATATCATAAACAAAATTTTAAAAAAAGTAATGGTTCATACTTAAATAGCATGTAATTATATATACTATTTATACCGAATTTGGTATTATGTAATTATTAGGCATAAAATATATAAATATACAGAAATCAATTATTTAACACCACTATTAATAATAATGGGAGGTAAATTCTATGAGTCTTAGGTATTCTAATCGCATGGCTCTATTAAAGGCATCTGAAATACGTGAGCTTTTAAAACTAACTGAACAGCCAGACATTATATCATTTGCTGGCGGGCTTCCTGCATCAGAACTTTTCCCAATAGAAAAGGTTAAAGAGGCTACTTGTAAGGTTTTAGATGAAGATGGCAAAGCAGCTCTGCAGTATAGCACAACTGAAGGGTACGTCCCCCTTAGAGAGATTATTGCTAAAGAGAGAATGAGACCAGCCGGGGTTGACATATCCTACGAAGACATAATAATGATAAATGGTTCTCAGCAAGGCTTAGACTTCTCAGCTAAAATATTTCTAAATCCTAATGATGTAGTAATATGTGAACGTCCAAGCTATTTAGGAGCAATAAATGCATTTAGAGCTTATGAGCCAAGGTTTGTTGAGATTAATATGGATGAAGATGGCATGATAATGGAAGAGCTTGAAAGGGCATTAATAGATTATCCAAATGCAAAGTTTATATATACTGTACCAGACTTTCAAAACCCTACAGGCAAAACACTATCCATTGAAAGGCGCAGGCAAATGGTAGAATTAGCATTTAAATACAATGCTGTCATTATAGAAGACAGCCCTTATGGTGAATTGATATTTGAAGGGGAAAGACTTCCTGCAATCAAAAGTTTTGATAAATATGGTGTGGTAATATACCTTGGTACCTTTTCTAAAACATTTTGCCCAGGGCTTAGGATAGGCTGGGTATGTGCAAGGAAAGATATTTTATCTAAATACGTTATAGTAAAGCAGGGTGCTGATCTTCAATGCAATTCATTGTCTCAAAGACAGGCTGCAGCATTTATGCAGGCAAACAGCCTTGATGAACATATTGAAAAGATAAAATCTGTATATAAAAAAAGAAGAGACTTAATGATTGATACCATGGGGAAAGAGTTCCCTTCTACATGTTCATATACGTATCCCTTAGGAGGCCTTTTTACATGGGTTACCCTCCCAGAAGGCAATGATACAACAGAGGTTTTAAAGTTAGCCCTAAAAGAAAAAGTAGCCTTTGTTCCTGGATGTTCATTCTTTGCTAATGGGGATGCCACTAACTTCCTTAGGCTAAACTATTCTACAATGACTGAGAAGAAAATAGTTGAAGGCATTGGAAGGCTTGGCAGGGTTTTAAAACAGCTATAATATTACAATATAAAAAAGAGGAGTCTTCTCCTCTTTTTTATATTGTATGTTCTATGTTTGATCCATATTTACAAGTATATCATCTATTATATTGCAATTTTCATTATCATAGTGCCTGCACATTGTGCAGTTTATCCCCTTTTTAGTTACCTCCTGGGAATTCACCATGGATTCATCAAATGGTGAAAAATGCTCACACTGCTCTGCAATTGCCTTCATCTGTTCAAGACTATACAAATTGACCACCTCTGCTTATTGTTTACTAGTGTAACCAATAGAATATATTAATTTAAAATAAAAAATAATTTATGATTCTATTGTTATTTTCCCTAATAATTATAAGCTTATGCTCTTTTTAAACTTTAAGTTTAAGGGTTGTATACATGTTACTTGAATTTATATAAATAAGATGAAAACTTGCCACATATTGTAAAGCCAGATTTTTTGTATAGATTATATGCCCTTTTATTATCCGAATCTACAGATATAAATACTTCCTTATACCCTTTTTGAATCAAAAAATTAAATGTATAGTTAAGAAGCGCTTTAGAAAGACCAATCCCTCTATAATTATCAACTATCCCAAAGTTTACTATATAAGGGTTTTTAGTTTTTATATCATCAAATATTATTTGAGAGTATCCTGCAATCATGCCTTTATATATTAAAAAGAAACATCCATCCTCTATAAAATAATCTTGATTTTCCTCTTTTAGTATATCCTCTATCCTGTAATCAATATGACTTTTTGAATTTTTAAATATTGCATTTTGTACTTCTAATCTTTTTATTTCATCTCTTCCTTTTTTAAATCTTAGAAAAGAGATATTATTATCACTGTCATTTATGTTGCATACACTGCAATAATTTGTAGTAATTTCATCTGGAAGTTCCTTTTTCATATCATATAATTCCCTGTCAACCGCTAAATCGAGGCTTGATTTTAAATCTTCTGATCTTTTATCGCCTTCAACATTTATAACAGCAAAATTATACTTGCCCAATATTTTGCCCCTATTTAAAGACTCAATTAAATCTATATAATTATTTTTTGAATCATAATCTTTATCTATGAAAATTTCATCAACATATACCTTTTTATTGCTTCTATATTTAAATTTATAAGGATCGAAATGAATTATATACCCTTTTACTTTATTATTTATAATCAATAGCTTTATTTTACTGCCTTTAATCAATGAGTCAATGTATTTTTTATTCTCACTTGCGCCTAAAACATAAGGATTATTATAAATGTTGTTAGCAATACAATATAATTTATAAAAATCTTTATTACAGCTTGGATTATAATTAATTATTTTAGTCAATTTATTCCTCCCCCAGTACAATCTTACACATATTTCTAATAAATTGAACAAAATACGACATTTCTAATAAATTTTGCGCAATATATTATTTTTACTATTGACTTATTATAAATATTACTGTATATTATTATTTGTTGTCGCACTTAACACTATTTTATAATTAATATGGCCCCTTGGTCAAGTGGTTAAGACACCGCCCTTTCACGGCGGTATCA